>JAJRTN010000017.1 GCA_024278275.1 Candidatus Hydrogenedentota bacterium | reverse complement strand
CATTAAGTATAGCATATGTTATATACGCTATACTTAAAAGTCAAGAAGAAAGCCCGGCAAAGCCGGGCAGATGAAAGGGGTGGCAGTCTCTTGCGGCAGAGGGTTAGCCTAAACTACACTTTGCAAACACCCTCTAAGGGGAGAGACTCACAATAGAAAAAGCTTTTGGACTCGTGAAGTTGATCATTCGGCGCCGGCAATGCCGCTCACAGCGTGGCCCTTCGTGCTCATGCTCGGTGTCGTCGGCCTTGTCGTGATGGCCGTCGTCAGGCGCGCAGTCACTAAGGCGGTGATCACGAACTGGATGGACCAAGGCGTCGCGGGTGAAAACACCTGCGGCGCTTACTCACATCTTTTCACCTCGGGAGTGGAAAGCCATGGCGCGCACCGCCCTCATAATCGCCCTCCTTGGCCAGGCTCACCTGACCGCCAATGAGGTCCAGCCCGCGCCCACACCACTCCTGTGGGGCGTGGACGACGCGGGCGGACCGCCCCGCTCCGAAACGTTTCCCTGGTGGAGCGATGCCTTTCGGGAGCTGGGGATCAAGCTCTGGGTGTTGCACGCGCGCGAGTACACGAGGGTGGCCGAAAAAATCGAGGGCATCCACCGGGTCGATGCCTGGTGCGAGGCACATGATATCGACTGGATCTGCAACATTGAGGGACCCAACTGGGGCGCGGAGCATGTTGACGACCAGGGACGGGACTGGTACAACCGGAAGGACGGACGGCATTTCGGGCTTTACCCCGACGATATACTCGCCGCGTACGGGAAAGCCAAGCGCCTTCGCGGCATCATGTACGACGAAGCGGCCCACATGCAGAATTGCCGCAACATGATCCTGAACAAGATGGTGCCTTTCAAGCCCTGGATCTATGATCCCGCCGGCGACACGCTGGACCAGGCCGCAGCGGGCTTCACCCGGGCTGTGGCGAAGATCGCCGCGAAACATGAGCAATACGGCATCCCATTGTATACGGAACACGTTTTCCCCGTGCTCTACCCGGCCTTCGCGCGGGCCGGCTGGACCCCGGTCACGAAGATCCTCAAGGAGAGCTGGACGCCTGTCTACGCGGCCTGCGCCATGGGCGCGGCCCTCCAGTATGGCAAGGCGTTCTGGCTGACACCCGACCTGTGGGGATTGGGTGACTACCCCGGCCATTCCCTCGACGAGTACCGCTCGGCCCTCCTCGTGGCCTACCACCTGGGCGCCGATTGCATCTATACCGAGAACCTCGCCTACGACCAGGGGCAGAAGGGAAAAGGGAGCCTCATCCTGCTCACGGGCGAGGGCTACCGCCTTACCGACTACGGAAAAGCGGCCCGTGATTTCATCCACGATTACGTGCCCAACCATCCCCGATACTACCGCTTTCAGCAGGTCCGTCCCCGCGTGGCCATCATCCGTCAGCCCGACGCCTGCTGGGGTCAGAAGGGCAGTTGGCTCGGCGACCGCCTCTTCGGCAACGACGACTGGCCCACCAACGCCAAGACCGAAGGCCGCCTTCGCATCTGGCATCTCCTGTCCAACGGCGTCATTCCCAAGGAAGGCCTCAGTTGGAACGGTGGCGGCCCCTACGTGAGCCGTCCTTTCCAGGTTTTCTGCCCCCTGGACGGGGTCATCGAGTTCGACCACCATGTCCGAAAGCCTTTGCTTGAAGGCGTCGAGGTCATTTTCCTTACCGGCCTTGGAATGAGCCCCGAGACCTTGCGCGACGTGGCGGAATGCGTGGCCGAGGGAGCCACCTGCATCGCCATGCCCCACCTGCTGCCCACGGAAGTACGCCAAATCACCGGCGACAACGGAACCCTCGAAGAGGGCAAGGGCCGTTGGGTGGCCACCACCGATTTCCTCTCCGATGCCGTCCGCCCCTACGTCGACCACGTCATCCCCAGGGAAGACATGCTGCGCTATCGCTTCGGCGATACCGTGGTTACTTTCCGTCCACGGGACGGCGATCCCAATCGGATTGCCGTCGAGGTGCGGCCCGCGAAGTAGCGGACTTGGTCAACCCCGTGGCAAGACATTCCTGACCGCTCTCGGTGGGCCGTAAGGATGCGCCGAAGGATCCCCGTGCCCCTACTTGGACGGATTGGATGACAAGGTGTTGAAAAGCTCAATCACCGGGCGAAGCAGGTGGTGAAGAACGCCTTTGCGGTTCTTGCCGTCATTCTTCCGGAAATCGCGGCAGGCTGCGTGGAGGGTGTTGGCCGCAAGCAGCGCGCAGTGTTGTGCCTCCACGGGAAAGCCGCCCAGCGCGTCGAGGATATCCTGCTGCTCTATGTGGCAGGCTTCTTCGATGGAAGCGTTTTGGGCCAGTTCCGTCGCCATGCTGCCGCACGCCAGCGACGAGCCGCAACCGTCCGTCTCGAAAGCGATGCGTTTGATCCGAGCGTTTTCGACATACAGCCAGAAGGCCATGGTGTCGCCGCAGGGACCGGTGATGCGCGCATGGCCGTTGGCGGAAGCCAAGGAACCGACATTACGCGGGTTCCGGGCGTGGTCCAGGGCGGTGGCGGAAAACTCCATACCAGGTGTCATAGGCGTGTTTCTTTCCTTTTCCCGATCCCTGCGGAACCCGGGGCCAACCGGCATGAAAGCCATTGGATGGTAACGGTTCACAAGGCAATATCGCCGATGTACGTTACCGTCATCCCGGAGTTAAGGTATGTACAGGCCCATGAACGACTACCTCGGACGGAAGCGTTCCGAAGGTGAAACATTCACGGACTAGAACAATGATGGCAGATACTGCCGCTCCAGATCGACATGTTCGCCGAGTGCGGGGGGGGACGTGAAGGTGAAACCGGGCAGGGAAGCGTCGTAGACGAGAAAGCGGTAGCGCGCGTCGTTCAGGGACGCGTCAAAGGTCATTCGGAACTTCCGCACGCCCCCGTTCTCCGTTTCGAGCACGCGCACAGTCATGCCCGTTACGGCCACTTCGTCGCCTTTCACGAAGGGAAACCGGGTGCTGCGCAGCACGTGCTCGATGCCCCGAGGCAATACATCATCACCAATCAACTCGACTTCCAACTCGTTGGGCGCGGTGCGCGTGATGCGTTTGTCGTAGGGTGAGAGGGTGTTGGCCCACCACGCGGCGGGAAGACGGTCCTTGCTGAGCTGGAAAGGGAAATAGACCGTGTAGAGCAGGTCAGGCGCGGTGAGCAGGATGACCTCTTTCCCGGCGATATCGCATCGTGATTCGAAAGATCGTGCCGAGGCGGCGTGGCCGCTGGTGAGAAGGCTGATGGCAACCAGGGCCAGCGGCCAGAAGAGTCCCGCCAGGAGCAGGTGGAAAAAACCGAAAAGCAGGAGCAGTGTTTTCCAGAGGACATTCCGGCGCGACCAGGCCATGGCCCACGTGTGGCGCAGGACGACCGCGATGACGGCGGCGGCGGCAATGGAAGGCAGCATGTAAAGCCGTGCGGAGGGTGCGGCCCCCAGCGTGGGGATCCCGGCAATGAGGCCGCCGAGAAGGAGCCACGGCAAGGCCCGGCGTTCTTCGGCCGACATTCGGGATCGGAGTAGCAGGAGGGCCGGGACCATGATGGCAACAGCGACCAGTCCCCACTGAAGGCGGCTCAGCAGCACATGACCTTCCGGGGGAAAACTCAGAAAGAGGTTGCCCACCATGCCGAGGAAACGGTCCGGAAAGTGGGCGAGGAACACGCCCGTCTCTCGAAGCGGGTTGATGTAATCCCGGGAACCGTAGGCGCCGAACCCTGCCAGACCATAAAGATAGAGATAGACCAGGGAGAGCGTAGCGGCGGGAAGCAGCGCGGTGAAACGCTTGCGCCACGGGCCGGGTGCCGCGATGAGTTCATATGCGCCAAGGTACCCCATAACGCCCAAGGCGATTTCGCCGCCGAGGAATCCGACGATATAGCCCACAAGGGACAGGGGCAGCCCGGGCCGCCAGCCCCGTTCCCGCCAGCGCAGGTGGGCCAGGAGCCCGAGCAGGGCGGGAACCGTGGCGACCAGGGCGTTGCGATTGGCCCACCACCCCAGGGGAATCGCGTGGGCCTCGTCGATGGTGAAGAGGAGGAGGGCGAGCACGCCCGCCCCGCCGGGCAGCCAGCTTCGGAAAAGCAGCATGACCACGGCCACGAGAGCCAGGTACCAGAGGGCGGAATGGAGATGGTAGCCCGGCGCCCAGTCTCCGAATACGGCACGGTCGATCACCATGGTGGCGCTGGTAAGGGGACGAAAGAAGTGCATCTTGAGTGCGGGCAGGGCAAACCACGGGTGGGGTCCGGTGGACTGCTGATGCCGCATGTGGGCCGGGTTGCCATCGGCAAAGGTAAAGAGATTCCACTTCGAGTGGGCGGGGGTGTCCCGCCCGTCGATGGTGGCCAGGTGCAGAAAATCGTCGGAAAAGAAGCCCAAGCCCAACGTGGCCACACCGATGAGCGCGGCAACACAGCACACCCGTACATAGGCGCGGGCATGGCCCGCACCACTGGACATGTGGAATTCAGACGGATTCACCGGCGATGTTATCTCCAGAGAATTAGGCACCGGCAACGGAAAATCCATAACACCACCCACCGCCATTCCCACGAAAGCGGCGTTTCACAGGGAATGGGCCGGGGCGTCATGAGGACGGTTGCCCATGCGTTAATGGAACCTTGAACAACAACTTCACGGCCTAGAACAGAAGCGGCATCCAACCGCTTCGCATACGGCAGGGCGCCACACCTCCCTTACCGCATCCGGGGGGCAGCAGGATATCCCATGGGTTCGTTCGCGATGCAAGCCGCCCCGCCCCCCTGAAGGCCCTGTTTTTACCATGAAACAGACCGTGCATCATTCCGGAGATACAGGCATCAGGAGCGATGCGCACCCGCCCGAATTCCGGGAACGCTTAACCTGGGCAGACCACGAATCAGTGGTTGCAGACTTTGTCCCGCGCCGTGGTGAATCCACCGTCATGGTCGACAAACTTGCCGCGTTCTTCAAGGAACTCAATCAATTCTTCCGCCGTCATGTTCTCGGCGGAGCAGGTATAGAACCGCGCATCTTCTCCAAACCGGTCAATAATGGCGGCACGAAGGCTCGACCGGGTATAGGCCACGCCCGACGCCATCATCATCTCCATTACTTCGTGGCCATGAATCTGGTCTGCCATGGTGAAGTCTCCTTTTTGCGCACATAGGTGCGCACGTTATGTTAAGGCATGATCATGTATTGGTTTCCAGGGGTGATGGAGGTTGGAAACCCCATGTACTTGTAACCCCGCGCGCCGGCCCGATATGCCCGGTGCGCCCTCGGGCCACCATAACGCCAGATCCCAAGCATAGCAGGTCAAGAAGGGAAGAGGCGAGTCCGTGTCCCGGCCATGCCGGGGATCACAGCAACAGTAGCCGTTCATGTTTCTTCGCGGCCCCGGCACCCGCCGGAAGAAAAAATGTAAAAAAGGCAAGGAAACCTGTTTCCACGCCCCGGAAAACCGCTCCTTTTACCGTTGGCCCGGTGGCAGCATGGGATCCTGGGGGTCCACATCATCCGCGCTGTTGACCTGGTAGCTATCCAGATGGGGAATGCCCCCTTTGAGAAGGGGATCCTCCGTGTCGTTCATGAAGCCCATGAGCCGGCCGCGCATGTCGTCGAGCACCCCGGCATGTGCCACGCTGTCGGCCAGGTTGTTGCGCTCGTGGGGGTCGAAGACGAGGTCGTACAGCGCCTCCTGGGCGGGGGCCATGGTGGGCCAGCCGTGCCTTATCCACAGGGCCTTGCTGGGGGAACGATCCGTGTTGCACAGCACGGGCCCCGGGCGGGGTTCAAAGCGGCGAATGTATTTCCACCGGGCCGTGCGAGCGGCGCGTATGGGCTCGAAGGCGCAGTGATAATTGACCTCGGCAAAAAGGGTGTCGTGCAGCTCCTCCGTTTCGCCTTCCACCAGGGGAACGAGGGATTTCCCTTCGAGCCAGGGCGGGGCTTCGAGTCCCGCCAGGGCACACACCGTGGGATACACGTCGAGGTGGTTCACCAGGGCGTCCACCACCTTGCCGCCGCGGAAGCCCCCGGGTCCCCGCAGGATGAGGAAAACCCGGGTGCCGTCGTCTTCCAGGTTGCATTTCATTCTCGGGAAGGCGATACCGTGGTCGGTAGTGCAGATGACCAGCGTGTTGTCCGCGAGGCCCGAGGTCTCCAGTGCGTCGAAGACCTCGCCCATCTTGCGGTCGAGCGTCCGGGCACTGGCGATGAAATGGGCCATGTCCTTCCGGGTCACCGGGGTGTCGGGCAGGGGCGCGGGGGGCCGGACGAAACGACTGTCGGAGGGCTCCTCGTCCCGGAAAAAGTCCTCCACGTCGGGCGGCGCGGCGCGGTGGGTTTCCATGAAACCCACGGCAAGGAAGAAAGGTTTCTCCGGTTTACCCTCCAGGAACTTCACGGCGCTCCGGTGGTCAGGGTGGTGCTCCGCGTAGCCCAGGGCATTGAGGTTCTCCGGCGTACCCATGGTCTCGTGTTGTACCCCGGCCAGCACCGTGTGGTAGCCGTTACGCCGGAGAAAACCCGCCAGGTGGCGCGATGAATCGTTGAGGCTGAAACCACGATGGGCCAGGCCGAACATGCCGTTTTGGTGGGGGTACTGGCCCGTGAGCAGGGCGGCCCGGCTGGGCGAGCACGTGGGGTTCACGTTGAAGGCGCTTCGGAATACCACGCCCTCTTCCGCCAGTCGTTGCAGGTTCGGGGTGGGTATGGCGTGACCGTAGGGCTGAATATAAGTACCCGTGTCATGGGAATGGATGTAGAGAACATTGAGCGGCTTCATAATGGGATCCCTTCACTTCTCACAACGGGTGCATCAACCGGCGCCGGGTGATGTTTCCTCGCACGTTTCACTTTGGGAAAAGACTGTTGAAATCCACCAGGGGAAAGGCCGTGAGGGCGGTGCCGGGCGTGGCGTTGAGGATTTTCAGGCTATGGTCCCGAACCCAGGTGTTGGCAACCTCGAAACAGGCCTCGGCCCGTTCGGGACGGGGCTTGACGAACTCCTTGGGCGCGCCACCGGTGTATTGGCTGGTGAAATGGGTCGGTTTGGCAGCGTCGCCGGCGACCCATAGTTCGGCGTTGGACTTGCCGATCTTTCGCTTCTTCTCGGGGGCGCTGGACAGGTTGTAACGGTGATCCACGCCGATGAGATAGATGGGATTGCACCCCATGATCACGGCCGTCTGGAGCAGCATGTGGGTCACGGTAAAGCCGAGAAACAATTCTCCGGGCGTGCCGGAAAAACGGTAGGGGGGCCGCCACTCGTAGTTAAGGTTCACGGGGCAGGCGTTTTTGAAGCGAAACAGCGGCATGTATTCGAAGGGAAAGAGCTTGATACAGTCTTCAGGCACGTTTCGTTCGTATTCCAGGGCGTACTTCTCCACCTGTAAACGATCCATGCACCCCCAATAGGTAAACCCGTAGCCCCACTGTTCGTAGCCCATGTAGCAGCGATTGGAGCCGAAAGTAATCTCGTTCTTCAACAACCCCATGTCCAGGTCGTTAAGGCTGGGACCGTTGCCGACGACAAAGCAGCGCTTGCCCTGGTGGCGGTTCACCAGGCCGTCGAGCAGCCAGGGAATGTCCATATCGACGGAGCCCGCGAAGGTGCGCAGGCGGAAGCGACGCGCGCCCGCGCGCCACAGGCCGCGCACGGCCGGGTAGAGCGGGCGCAGGTCGGGCATGCGGTAACCGGGCAGGAACTCGATCTCCCGCGCATCGAGACCCGACGGCAGGACCACGTCGTGGGGACGCACTTCCCTCATGACAGCCTTGAGTTGATCCAGGGACGCGTCGTCTTCCGGGGGATGGGCCAGCGCGTAGGACCGTGACACACCCTCGTAACGCCGTTGGAGGTCGTCGGTGTCGCCTGCGTCGGGCGCGACAAGGAGGGACACCTTCTCGTCGCGCGGCAGCCGGGCGATCCAGTGCTCCAGCACCGGGTCATCCGCTTGCGCCACGTAGGCGAGGTGGTGCGTGGTGGCGGGCGCCGCGGAAAGCACGGGGGGTGTGGGCGCGGGCGTCTCGTCCACGGGAGGCTTGCGGGGAATCTTGCCGAGGGTGCCCCCGGCGAAATGGACTACGAAGGGCGTGGCCCCCCAGACGGTACGGTACTGGTTGCGCTTCATATCGAAGTAAAGGCATTTCGCCGCGCCCCGGGTAGTGGTAAAGATCTGCTCCAGGTCGAGCACGCCAATGTCGGTACGCATGGTCTTGCGGTAGAAATAGCGGAAGAAATCCTGGTCGTGCCAGCGGGCGCCCCCGGCACGGGGCATGGCCTTTTTGAAGTAGTCCGACTTGAGAACGAAGTTCTCGAAGTCTCCCATGATCCGCTTGAAGGTGGCCGCCCGGCCGAGAATGACCCCCGTGTTAATTTCGGTCACATAGGTGGCCCACCAGCCGCCGGGATCATCGAAATAGTGCGCCACTTTCAGGCGTGCGTTGGGCCTGGCCATGTGGTGAGAATGCTGGATTTCGTGACCGAAAAGCAGCGCGTCGTCATCCAGGAACTTGACGAACTGCCGGAGGGGCCGCTGCACGTAAACATCCGGGTCGAGAAACATGACCATTTCGTCATCCGGCGTGTTCTCGTTGAAATACTCCAGCGCGAAAAACAGCTTGGCGAACTTACCCAGGGGATGCCCCAGGCCATCGCCGAAGGCGTCGTAACGCCTGTAAGACGCAAAGGTCGCGAAGGGACGGGTTTCATCCGCCACCTGCCGCACCCGTTTCATCGAGTCCGCCGTCACATTACCGGTCAACGCGATAACTTTAAGGCGGGGTATGCCACCGCCGTGGGCGCGGATGCTGCGCACCAGGGTCAGGTACTCGCCGACACCAACATCGTCCATGGTCGATACAATGTGCATAAACACTACACCTTTCCCGCCCCACTCCGCCCACGCCGCCGCGAACAGATCCTATGTCCTTCAACCCACGCGCCACCACGGGGCGGCGGGGAAACATTTTGGGCCTTTCGTTTTACACAGTCATTCACGGCCTCACGGTGCCCGGAGACGCCCCCCGGACAGCTTTACATCCGTCTCGCGCGATGGGGTGGCCGTCCCCGGCCACCGCGCACCGCGAGGCTACACCTTTACTTTGTTCGTTCTCTTCGTCTTTGCTTTTGCTTTCGGGGCACGCTTAGCCTCGGCCGCCTTGCCTTGTTTCGCCAGAAAGGCGGCGGCTCGCCGCCGGCCTTCCGTCCAGTCCCGCGCCTTGGCCCACAGGACGGCGGAATAAGGGCGGCGCACGAAGTTCATGGGACGCCGGGCCGAGGATTGGGAGAAAGTGACCGACTTGCTCACGTGGCAGTCAAAGCCCTCCTCGTCCAGCAGATCCAGGATGCGGGCCAACCGGTCGGTGGCCAAACCACTGCCGTGATGGTACTCGCAGAAGATGTGCTGCACGTTACCCAGGAGGGGCCGTGCCTCGGCCAGCACCACGTCCTCGCTTCCCTCGATATCCAGTTTCAGGTAGTCCACCGGCTCTTCGAGGAAAGCGCCGAGGGTGCGGCACTGCACCACGATCTCTTCTACCGCGTCCCCCGCCTCTTTGCGGCGCTCCGTGAGCGAACCGGCCAGCGCATAGGTTTTCGACACAAGAAACCGTGCCTTGCCCGCCTGGTCGGACAAGGCGTAGGGCAGGATTTCCACATCCCCGTAGCCACTGTCCGCCATGTTCTTTTTCGTCATGCGGCGGATACGCGGGATGGGTTCGAAGGCGGTGATACGGGCCTTGGGGTAGAGGCGCTTGAAGTAGTGGACGGCCAGGCCGAAGTTCGCGCCGCAATCGAGGATGCGGGGCGTGTCGCTTTCGGCCTCGAAGTAGTACTCCTCCGCCATGAGGATTTCCTGCATACAGGTCCAGAGCGCCTCCTTGTCGGGGAAACGCAAGGGCTTCGGCGCGAGCACCACCGTGTTTCGGTCGCACATCACCTTAAGGATGGCCTCGGGCACACCCTTATCGTCGTCGAGCTTGGCCCGCGCCTTGCTGATGCGTTGGGGCAAATCGGGCAGGTCGGCGGGCAGATAGGGACGAAGCGACTCGAAAGCGCGGCTGAAGGCCAGGGTGGCGCGCAAGTGGTTGCGCACGCTTTCGTGGCGAAGCAACCGGCCGTCCGTGACGATGCTGTCCATGACCCGCTCGTTCTCAAACAGGCGGCCCCGGAAGACTGGCGTTTCGGCGATGGCATCGCAGAGCCGGGTGTCGCTCACGAGGGGTCCCAACAGGGCATTCTCCCGGGCAATACGGTGGCGCACGCCCTCGTGGCCCAGAAGGCGGGCCAACAGGCCCTGTTCGCCACAGAGCTTCGACAGGCGCCCCCGACCCGTAACGGTTTTCACGAAGGCCGCGGGTTGTCCCACGACGAAATCGATGGCACGGTCGTCACTCACCAGCGCCTTCACACTGGCGGGCGTGGCGAGCAACTGCGCCAGCATCCGCCGGTCTGCGCCCGCCCTACGGCGGAAATCGCCGTTGCTCATAAGCGCCTCGAAAACATCGCCGTGGGAGGCGAAACGGCGGATGAAACGTTTGTCCCGGGTGGCGGATTCGTGGAAGGTCTTATCCGAGAGCAGCGCCCCCACGATCATGGGTTCCCGGGCTATGCGCCCGACAATGTCCACCTGTCCCAGGAACTTGTACGCGAAGATGGCGTCGCCGGCGGCCACGCTCACAAGGTGATCGTCCCGCATGAGGCGTTTCACGAAACCGTCGTCGCCCATGAGGAGGCGGAAAAGATCGTTGTCATTGGTCAAGCGCAAAAGAAGATCAGGCGCGCCGGCGAGTAAACGAAGCACCTGGGCGGAACGCATGACGCCCGTGAGCCAGGCCGCGTCGTTGAGCAGGGTCGCGGTGGCCCGCTCGTCCTCGACGATTCGCCGCAGCAACGCGCCCTGCTCCGCGATGGCCGTCCGTGCCCGTTCATGATTGAGCACCCGCCCCAGGATCTCCGCTTCGTTGAGCACGACTCCAAAAGCCCGATCTTGCGCCAGGAGTTGACGAACAAAGGGCGGATTGCCCGACAGTGTGGCCAGCGCGGTCTCCGCTTTCGCCAAACGTTTCACAAAGTCACCATCACCGGACAATACACGGAATACCGCGGCGTCCCCCACCGTCTTCAACAGCAGCGCCGGTTGACCCGCGAGAAGCGTCCGCACCGGCTCGGTGTCGAGCAGTTCCGCCAGGACCGACGGGCTGGAAAGCAACGCCGTCCGGCCCGCCGGACTGCCCACGATGGCGCGCAGCAGGCCCAGGTCGCCTTCCAAATACGCCAGCGTCTTTTCGTGACGCAGCAACCGGCCCAGGGTCTCCGCATCGTTGAGCACGGTCCCGAAAGCCCGGTCCTGCGCCAGCAACTGGCGAAGGAAGGGCGGGTTCTCCGCAAGCGTGGCCAGCGCCGTCTCCGCTTTCGCCAAACGTTTCACAAAGTCTCCATCACCAGACAATACACGGAATACCGCAGCGTCCCCCACCGTCTTCAACAGCAGCGCCGGTTGACCCGCGAGAAGCGTCCGCACCGGCTCGGTGTCAAGCAGTTCCGCCAGGACCGACGGGCTGGAGAGCAGCGCCGTCCGGCCCGCCGGACTGCCCACGACGGCGCGCAGCAGGCCCAGATCGCCTTCCAAATAGGCCAGCGTCTTTTCGTGACGCAGCAACCGGCCCAGGGTCTCCGCGTCGTTGAGCAGGGTTCCAAAGGCCTTGTCCTCGTTCAGCAGAAGGCGCAGGAAGGGCGGGTTCTCCGCCAGCGTGGCCAGCGCGGTCTCCGCCTTTGCCAAACGTTTCACGAAATCGGCATCCCCGGACAGTACATGAAATACCGCCGCGTCCCCCACCGTCTTCAACAACAGCGCCGGTTGACCCGCGAGATGCGTCCGCACCGGCTCGGTATCGAGCAGTTCCGCCAGGCCTGCCGGACTGGACAGCAGGGCCGCGCGGGCCGCCGGGCGGCCCACGATGGCGCGCAGCAGACCGGGATCGTCTTCCAGGCAGGCCAGCGTCTTTTCGTGGCGCAACACCCGCCCGAGGATCTCCGGTTCGTTGAGCAGGGTTCCAAAGGCCTTGTCCTCGTTCAGCAGAAGGCGCAGGAAAGGCACGTTTCCAGCCAGCGCGGTCAGCGAAGCCTTTTCCTTAGCCAGCCGTTTCACGAAGTCGGGCCGGCCGGTCAACGTGGCGAACACGGCCTGCTCATTCACCAGTCCAATCAACAAATCCGGTTGCGCCGCGAGACAGGCCCGGAGCGAAGGGGCTTCGAGAATCCGGGTCATGGCGGGCACGCTGGAAAGAACAACCGCCAGCCCGGCATCCCCCGTGGCAATGCGGCAAAGCAGCGCGGGGTCCTGCTCGATCCATTCGAGCGCACGTTCGTGACGCACCACGCGGCCAAGAACCTCCGGCTCGTTGAGCATCACGCCGAACGCCCGGTCTTCCCGCAGCAGACGTTGCAGGAAGGGCACGTTTTCCGCCAGGACCGCCAGGGCGGTGTCCTCCTTGGCGAGGCGCTTGACAAACGCCGTATCCGCCGCGATCACCGGGAACACCTCGCTGTCACGGAACAACCGGGCCAACAATTCAGGCTGTCGCGCCAGGTGCTTCCGCAGAGGAGGACTGTCGGTCAGGCGGGTAAGCAGATCGGTGTTGTCGAGGATGGCCGCCACGCCCGCGTCACTCTCGGTGATCGACTTCAGGAGCGGTTTGGCCGACCGGATGACCTCACCCGCCTTGGCGTGCCGAACCACGCGCCCGAGGATGGTCTCGCTGTTGAGGAGGGCGCCGAAAACGCGGTCCTCTTCGAGGAAGACCCGTACAAAAGAGGGTGTTCCGGCCAAGGTGTCCACCACGGCGGATTCCTTGACCAGGCGCTTCATCAGTTTGCCGTTCTCGGCGATGCGCCCGAAAACACCGTCATCGTTCAAGATCCGTTCGAGCAGGTCGGGCGTGTTCGCCAGCAGACCGCGAACTTCCCGGGTGTCCAGCAGTTGATGCAGTCTTTCCCCGTCACTGAGGAGAACGGCACTCACCGGTTCGCGCCGCAACAGATCGCGCAACAATGGCTGGTCCGCGAGGAGCGCCGACACGGCCTTGGGGTGCCTGAGAATGGGGGCAAGGATCTCGGGATCATTGAGTACGACACCAAAAGCCTTCGCTTCGCCCAGGAGCCGGCGCACGAAGGGCACGTTGCCCGAAAGGGTTTGAACCGCGCGATCATCCTTCGCGATGCGCTTCACGAAGTCATCATCTTCCGCCAGGCGCGCGAAGACCGCCAAATCGCCCAGCAATCCCTGGAGCAGGTCCGGCGTGTTGGCCAGCGCGTCCCGGGCCGCCTTGGTGTCCAGCAGGCGAAGCAGGTGTGCCCGCTCAGACAGGGCCTCCTGCACGCCCGCTGTTCCCGTGACCAACCGGCGCAAGAGGACCCGGTTCTCCGTGATACGATCCCGGGTCCGTTCGTGTTTCACCAACCGGTCGAGCAGTTCATCATCGTTCAGCAAAAGGCCAAAAACCTGGCCCTCCGCCAGAACCCGTTTCATAAAGGGAATGTTGCCGGTGAGTGTCGCATGGGCCGCCGGTTGAGCCGCAAGACGCTTGACATAATCGGCGTTGGCCGCCAACGCCGCCATCACGGAATCGGGCGACAGCAGGCTCCGCCACAGGGCCGCGTCGGCCCGCTCGGCCAGGCGCGCGGGGAAATCCTCCCGGGCGACGACCAGGTCCAGGAGCCGATCATCGCCCGCCAAACGCTCGGACAACGCCCCGTGGGCCAGCACCTTCGGCGGCAGGTCCGGGCGGCTCAGCACCCGTTCCAGCAACGCATCGTCACCCACCAGGGTATCCAGCGCGACCGGGCTGGACAGTACGCGGTGCAGTGCTTCCGGCACTTTCACCAGGGCCTTTGTAAAAGCGGGGGTGGCGACCAGGGCTTCGACCAGTTTTGGTGTTCTCACAATGCGCTCGCGCGCCTTTCCGCTGTTGACGATGCGCTGAAGCAAGGGACGATGCTGCAGGATGGCGTTGAAAAGAGGGTTCGACTTCAGGAAGGGCAACAGCAACGCCGGATCATCGGTCAACGCCTCCAGGGCCGCGGGATTCGCCAGTACCCGGCGCAGCACGTCCTCCTCGGTGCAGATGAGATCCACGGCCCGGTCGGTCTCCAGCAAACGCGCCAGCGCGAGCAGGCCGGGTTCGTTGAGCAGGGCCTCGGCAGCACGGGGAGAACACGCCAATCGTGGAAGCAGGTGGGGGGATTCCGCCAGCTTCGCGGCCAGGTTTTTCCCGGTGGAGGACAGGTCCGCCGGGCCGAAGGCTCTCGGCTCCAGCCCGAAAACAATTTCCTCGAAACGCTGGCTGCCCGCGATTCGTTCCACCAGTTCCCGGTCGTCGAGGATGCAGTCCAGCGCGCGGTCATCTTTCAACAGCGCACGAAGCACCCGCGTATACAGGGTGGACTTCATCACCATCCCCATGAAGGCGTCCCAGAGAGATTCGTCCTCCCTGAGCCGCCGGGGCAACAGGCTCATCACGCGGATGAGAAAACGCCGGTCCTCCAGGGCATGCCCCGCCGCGCGGTCGTCGGCACAGAAGAGGCGGAACAACTTGAGAAACAACCCCGGCGTCATTAACAGCCCGGTAAAGGCCTTCCACAGTGCTTCATCTTCCCGCAGCCTGCGAGGCAACAGGCGCAGCAGGCGCGCGAGAAAACGCCGGTCTTCCAGCGCATGTTCGGCCGCGCGGTCGTCGGCGCAAAGGGCGCGGAAAAGTCTCAGGAACACGAGGGGACCGCGCACGGTACGGACGAATACGTCCCAGAGCGAATCGTTTTGCGTGAGACGACGGGGGAACAAAGTGTGGGTGAAGAGGCTCTCCAGGCAGGCGTCATCGAGCGCGATACGGCGCTGTATGCCCCGGGTAATCTTGTTGGACATAATCACGGCCACGGCAAACTTCCGCAGCCCTTTCGCAATACTCATCATCGGCCTCTCCCCGTTTTCCCGCGCCTTCACGCGGTGGGTCCGGCATTGCCATTGGATTCAGGGCCTTCTTCGGGGCGTATGTCCCGCGCTTCCAGTCCAATAGTCGTTTCGTGAACCGTGAACGTGAGCCGTTGCCCGGGCTCAAAGTACGCAAACCGGGGCACTTTCACGTGCCGGTAGTGAACAAAGGCAATAAGATCCGTGCCGTCCATGCGGACAAAGCCGAAACGCTTCTCCGGGGTGAACCAGGTCACCTCGCCCGCCAGGCGTTTGCCAATCACCTTGTCCACGGCCCGTTCGGGACGAAGCGGCGGTGGCGGCGTGACCGACGGCGTTATCCGTTGCGGCGCCTTGTATTCCGCGGCCCCGTTTAAAGCCTTCAACACCTTGTTGCAGGTGTGAATGCCGCTCATTCGCTCCAACAGGCCCGACACGGTTTCGTTCTCCGGCAACAGGCCGCGGCGTTTCAACGCACGGTGAAGCGTGTAGACCCACTGGCGGTTGTAGGTAAAATCGCGCGCGCCCAGCGCCGTCCAAACGCTTCTCGCCCACGCAATGTCGAAACAGTCCGTGGCCTCCAGCCGCGTGAGGATTTCCGACGCCCGGCGGCGTTGTTCCCACTGGACGCCATTGCCGCCCGCGGTGCCGTCGTAAACCATGCGTGCGTTGCGCCAACAGGTCTCAAGGTCGCCCAATGCTTCGGCAAGTTCGGCCATGCGAAGCTTCACCCACAGGCTGCCGGCAACCGGGACCAGGGCCTTTCGGGCCTCCTCCAGGTAACCCGCCCCGCCCAGTTCATCGCTCAGCAGCACGGCCATGGGCAGGAACGCGGGATCCCGGTCATGGGCGCGCGTGAGGTGGGTCAACCGTTCATCCGTGTCTTTCGCATCGAAGGCTTCCGCCAAGTCATCCAGCATGTCCCGCACGACGGGAACCCGCTCGCACCAGCCATCCATCTGGCCAATATCCTGCACCCAGGCCATGGCATTGCGGACAAAGAAACGGAAGTTGTCGAACTCGACCGGGGAACAGTGGTCCATGTCGCCGGTGATAAGCGCTTCCCCGAAGGCCTCGCGGTATTGCCCGATGAGCGCGGTAATCTCGACTTCCCGCAGCTTGCGTTTCGCGCATTCTCCCAGGCAAAGGCAAAAGCCCGTATCATCGGGCGCGGCGAGGGACCAATAGGCCTTGGAGAAGCCGCCCTGGCGCACCTGCCTGAAAAAGGTATCCAGGTCCAGGGGGGAATGATGGCGGCTGCTCGGCGCGATGTGATAGTGCAGGTCCCAGCCCTCGGCCACCATGCGCACCCCGAACTCCGTATCCTCGTTGCGGTTGTGAGGAAAGTTCTCGTCGAAGAGCTTGCTTCGCCCCTCCATGAAGGCCCGCTTCATGGAAAAATTGGCACTGATCAACCCGTCCAGCACGGGGGTGCGGTCAGGATCTTTGCTGACCGCCGTGAAATAGCCGTATTCCTCGATGTAGTGCATGAGGGGCGTGCGCGGCAGGTCGGGATCGAAATAGATGCGCGCCATGACCCCGTAATTCGGCGCGGGATGGGCTTCATGAATCCGCCGGTGGTAGCGCACCATGTTCACATCCGGCAGCAGATCGTCATCCATGAAGACAACAATATCGCCCGTACTCGCACGCGCCCCTTCGTTGCGCGCCACCGGAGCGCCCCGGCCCGGCGAAAAGCGGATGACCCGGAGCGAGGGAAAGCCGAAATCGGCCGCCTCCACCGCCGGCTGTACCGGCTCCTCCGAACCGTCATCGACCACAATAACCTCGTCGGGCATCTCGCTGCCCCCCGCGAGGCAGCGCAACGCCTCCAGTAACACGGGCAGCCGGTTATGTGTGGGGATTACGACCGAAATGGACTGCATCAACTTTTACTCCATGGCGAGGCGGGGCGAAATGGCCCGACGGGGCGACCGGGTCGTTCAACCCACCACATCATCAAAATCCACCCGTTCGAGCACCTCGAGTTTTCCCCCCCGCGTTGCGTTTCTGAGCCAGCCGCCGTGGGACTGTAAGAAAAGGTGCGCGCTGAGCAAGGCCCCTTCCACCTGCCACAGCACCGGCGGCGCCCAGGCCTTGCCGGAACGGTAATTCTTGATGAAATGGTTGCCGTCGCCTTCCGCCTTCGCGTAATGGTCGTCCGTGGCTTCGTTGGTCCGGTAAACAAAGTTGTGATCCATGCCGTAGATATAAAACCGGGTAATACCCATGTAAAAGCCGATTTGGATGGCCGTGATCAGCGTGCCACCCCCCGGCATGACGAAATCATACACATTGTCGGAAAACTCCAGCGGCGTGCGGCTGCCCCAGGGGAACCAGACGAAATCCCCCTCCAGGTCCGGCGGCGTTTCCGAGACGAAGAGTACCTTGCCCGGATGGGCTTCCAGCATCTCTTTCCCGAAATCGCGAATCATCTGAAGGTCCGTGGAACAGAGGTAGGTCGGCCGGAAGCGCATGTCCGGGTAGGCCAGGTAAAGCCGGTTACAGCCGAAACTTACACGCCCGGAAAGCCGTTCCAGGTCCGCCACGCGCACACTGGGACCGTTGCCCAGCAGCCACGCCGTCCGACCCCGATGCACATCCTTCAGCGCCGCGATACGGCCGTCGTTTTCCGACAGCGGACGTCCCCGCTCCGCGCAGGCAACGCGGTAACGCATGGCTTCGCTGTCGTCACGCTCCATGGTCGCCCAGATGGGACGCTCAAGATACCTGCCCGGAACCTTCCCCACGAATTCTTCTCTCCCTTCCTGGACGCGCGAAAAACGCGCGTGGTACCTACTTGGGCGGGACGTATCGCATCCCGCCGGTCAGCCTGAAATCGTACCACGCACCGGCGCGTGGATTCCATGAACGCGCGAGCGCGGGAATGACGGGAAGGGGCGGAGGAGTTACCGCCAATAAACGTAAAACACGTTCCAGTCGCTTGGAACACGCCCAAACACCCCATCCATGGAAGGACACTTGCGAAATGGAAGGCTTTCATTCTTGCAAGGCTTGCATGACCCCCACGAATTGTTCTCTAATCTTGCCAGCCCTTTTTCGGGGCATCCACGAAGATTACGAAAAACCATTGCCGCATGACCGTCTGGTCCAACGAGGATTATTCCAATGAGTAAAAAACAGAGTACATATGTGACCGTGGTGGGTGGCGGGCCCGGGGGCTACGCCGCGGCGTTCATGGCCGCCGATCTGGGCCTCGATGTCACGCTGATTGACGTGGAGGAAAACCCGGGAGGCACCTGTCTCTATCGGGGCTGCATCCCGTCGAAAGCGTTGCTGCACGTGGCCAAGGTGCTGACCGAGGCCCGGGAAGCCGCCGAGTGGGGGGTGGATTTCCCGGAGCCGAAGATCAACTTCGACCGCCTGCGCGCCAAGACGAGCGACGTGGTGCGCCAGCTCACGGGCGGACTCGGCCAGCTCTGCCAAGCGCGCAAGGTCAACTACATGCAGGGCATGGCCACCTTTCAGGACAGCAACAACCTGCTTGTGAGCAGCACCGACGGGGTCCAGACACGGGTCGCCACGGAATACACCATCATCGCCGCGGGTTCACGGCCCGCCATGGTGGGGCCCCTTATCGACACGCCCCGGATCATGACCTCCACCGACGCCCTGGAATTGGAAGACATTCCCAAGTCGCTCATGGTGCTGGGCGGAGGCTACATCGGCCTGGAACTGGGCTCGGTCTACGCTGCCCTGGGCTCGGAAGTGACGGTGGTCGAGATGATGGACCGCCTGCTTCCCGGCGCCGACGCCGATCTCGTCAAGCCACTGGGCAAGGTCCTCGGGGAACGCTTCGAGGAGATCCTTCTCAATACCCGGGTCGTGGAGATGAAAAAGCAGAAGAACGGTATCCGGGTGAAGCTCGAAGGTGATCACGTGAAGAAGCCCTCGCGCCTCTTCGACAAGGTACTGGTGAGCGTTGGGCGCAAGCCCAATTCCACCGGGTTGGGACTGGACAACACGGGGGTCAAGGTCGATTCGCGGGGTTTCATCGAAGTGGACCTACAGCGCCGCACCGCCGACCCCGCCATCTTCGCTATTGGCGACATCGTGGGCGGCGCCATGCTGGCGCACAAGGCCTCCCACGAAGGCCGCGTGGCCGCGGAAGTCATCGCGGGCCGCAACGTCGCCTTCGAGCCGCAAGCCATTCCCGCCGTGGTCTTCACCGACCCCGAAATCGCCTGGTGCGGCCTCACCGAGGAGGAGGCGAAAAAGACCGGCCGCGCCGTGACGGTCACCCGTTTCCCCTGGTCCGCCTCGGGCCGGGCCGCCACCATGGGCGGATCCGAGGGCCTCACCAAGATCCTCACCGACCCTGAAACGAACCTTTTACTTGGCGTGGGCATCGTGGGCCGGGGCGCGGGCGAACTCATCTCCGAGGGCGTCCTCGCCATCGAGATGGGCGCCACCGCCGAGGATCTCGACCTCACCATCCATCCCCACCCCACCCTAGGCGAGACCATCATGGAGTCCGCCGGCGTCCTCTTCGGCCACGGCACGCACCTCTACCGGCCGGTGAAGAAGCGGTAGTAAAGAGATCCGGGAAAACCCCGGGCCTCACTCATGGCACAAGACCCCTGTGAGGAACCACGAAATGAGCGGAAGCGGGAAAAAGGATCTTACCGCGTCAGCGGTGGACCGGCAGAATATCCTGAACAATCCCTTCGCCCTCAAGGAAATTGAGCGGGCCACCCGGATTCAAGGCATTTCCTTCGAGGGTAAGAGCGTACTCACCAAGGAGCAAGTGGCCGCATTTTTTGAGGTAACCCCGCGCACTATTGACAATTATATCAAACAATATGGTGCCGAATTGTGCCAGAATGGTTACGAGGTACTGCGTGGTAACCGTTTGAAGGCATTTAAGTTAGGGGCTTCGAACGAGGATGTTAACGAAATAGATTTCGTTAACATCAAGGCCCCGGTTATTGGCATCATCTAATCTCCGCCACCTTGAATCAGAGTCTCGACGATGAGGTATTAAAATTAAGACTCTACCGGGCCATTTCAGATGGCACGACACCGTAGGGCCTTGCACCGTCCATCGAATCCATGATGTTTGTCTTGTCCTTTTTTCTGTGATTTTCGGCAAACGTTACTTCGTAGCCGTTCATGTCTTTCATAAACCGCCATTGCGAGGAGCCCCCATGCGAAATCCCTTCCTGGCCATTCCATTGTGTCTCGTGGCGTCGTGGTCAACCGCGCAAGGCGCGGAGGAATCCAACGTGAAACCCATCACCATCGTTCCCCTGGTATTCACCAGTCCTTTCGCGGAGTATGAAAACGTTCCCCGCTGGGGCCTGGATCAATGGTCTCAAGCAGAGGTGGAAGCCCTTTTCGTCTCCATGAAAAAGGACGGGGTCGAAACGGTGCTGCTGCCCATTCCAGTGGGGAAACAGGCCTTCCACGATTCGGATATCCTGCCCAACACGCTGGGCTATGACGCCTATGCGTGGCTCTTCGACCTAGCGGAAAAGTACGGCATGGAGGTGGTGCTGCCGGGCATTTGCTACACGTACTACGGTCAATTCCAGGGTAAGGGCTGGGACCCACGGGCCGACCTCGACATGAACAAGCGCTTCTGCCGTGAGCTCTTCGAGAAATATGGCGACCGCAAGAATATCTGGGGCTGGTATATCCCCCACGAAACGGGCGACCGCACGCACCGGGGCGACATTATGACCATCCTGCGGGAACTTCCCCCCTTCCTCAAACAACTCACCCCAGACCGGAAGGTCTCCCACTCGCCCTGGTTCACGTCACGACTGACCATCGGTGAGGACGCCACGACGCCCGCCAAATTCGCGGCGGAGTGGGACGCCATGCTTTCCGAGATCGAGGACATTGACGTGTTTCTGATCCAGGATGCCACCGCGCCGCGCGAGGAAATCGGCGACTGGTTCGCCGCGGCCGCGCCCGTGTTCAGGAAACACGGCGTGGAACTGTGGAGCGTGGTGGAACTATTTCACCGGGAACCGGTATTGGACCTCACTTCATGCAAGCCCTTCGAGCAGGTGCTTGGGCAGATGCGTATGGCCGCCCCTTACGTGGACCGCTACGCATGTTGGGAGTACCAGAACTTCCTGTATCCCCTTTCCCCCCTTTCCGGAGTCGCGGAACTCAGCCGGAAATACCGCGCCTATTGGGGCCGGTAACCGGTCCTTCTCATCACGGTCCCGTGGATTGCCTGTCAAAAAATGAAAAATCGGGTATACTTTATAAAAATGATCTGATTTGAAAGATTTGGAGCGCAGGCGAGAAAGGGAGAGACTCATGAGACACCGTATCTTCGGGGTTGTGTTGATGGCAGCGTTATTGACAATACCCGCGCTGGTGGCGGACGCCACCTCGGTCATTGCCAGGCACTCCGGAAATGGCGCTTTTGTTTCCACCGGAATAAGCAGGGCCGGCTTTTTCGGCGATACGACGGACGACACCGTGTCCGTGGGGCCGTCCTTTGCTTTTGCGCCCATCACCTGGCCGGCGGTGGCCGAGGGCACGGTGCAGGGCACGTCCAGCAGTGTCGGCCTCTTGTCGCCAGACGTGGGCGCGGGTGAAGTGCAGGGTTTCGTATCGACGGCTCTGACTTTTGGTGGTCCCTCCAGCATGGACACGGTGCATTTTTACACCAACGTGTTGGCGAGTGCATTGAGCGCTGAGGATGCTGCGGGCGAAACGCAGAGTGCTATTATCCAGGTATTCGGTGGCGTGGAGTTTTTTATCGATCCCGGGTTTGGCGGCGCGGCGGCCGGAGACTATGTCGGTGATTTCCATTTGGATCCGGCGGCCGTGGTGATGACCGGGGCCGGTGCATCCGACCCCGGCGTGGGAACTTTTCTCGACATAAGTGTGTCGGAAATGATCGCCGATCCCCCACCCTTCGTCGATTTCACCACGATTGCCTCGACCGATGGCAGCACGGGCCTGGACGTGGCTCTTTTCGCCGGGCGTGGATACCGCATTGATTTCATGTATGGTCTGAGTGTTCCGTACGGCATCGACCCGGGCGTGGAGGTCAATGTCTCCGGATCTTTCTCGCCGGCTACGCCCGTTCCCGAGCCCGCCACCGCGGGATTGTTGGGTCTCGGTCTCGCCGGCATGGTTGCCCGAAACCTGGGGCGAAGGCGTGCGGGCACGCGCAGGCAACGCTGATGAGGGGTTGATTCCACGGTACCGGTCACGGCAACCTGCTTCCGGGTTGTCCGCGCCCCTGGTACGCATCCACGCGAATCGTTTTTCCTGTCCAGCCGAGCCTTGACGTCTTGTGCCTCGGCCTTCACCAAGGCGGGAACAAGGACACGGGCGGACATGCTTTAACGCCGGTTCGTGAGGTGCTGTCAGCGAAAAGACGATTCGGCGAGACCGCCACATACCAGGCACGGGACCGAACGCGCTCCGTCGGATGGCACGTCACAAAGCGCCTGGCTTTCGTAAATGCCTCGTGAGGGACCCCGGTTGGGGTTTCTCACAACAGGCTGTTGCTTCCGCGTTTCTTCGACTCGCCCCTTGCACCACGGCGCGCGGTGGTACTAAGATGGGTTAAAGTAACGAGCCTGGTCCCGCGGACGAATCGTGTCGATGTCCCCGCGCGCCGGGACGCAACACGGATGACCGAAACGGAGCAGGGGAACGGCATGAAAGCAGGTATCAACCAGTGGATCTTTCCGGGGGATATGCCCACGCAAGTTGCGATGGACCAGGCCAGACAGATGGGCTTCGATGCCTTCGAGGTGTGCGTGGGCGACCAGGGTCCGGTACATCTCGATGCTTCGGAAGGCGAGATCACGGCCATTCGCAAACACGCCGACAGCCTGGGGCTGGAGATATGCAGCGTGGGATGCGGCATGGGCTGGTCCCTGCCCCTGTCCTCGCCCGACGAGACGGTGCGAGCGCAGGGCAAAGAGGCCACCGGGCGCGCATTACAGATCGCCCAATGGCTGGGCACCGACGCCGTGCTGGTGGTGCCCGGCGTGGTAACCCCAGAGGTAAGCTACGAGATGGCCATCGAGAACAGTTTCAACGCCATCCAGGACCTGGTACCCGTGGCCGAGAAGCTGGGCGTGGCCATGGGCCTTGAAAACGTGTGGAACAAGTTTCTCCTCAGTCCCACCGAAACACGGGACTTTATCGATCAGTTCGAGAGCGAATACGTGGGCGCCTATTTCGACTTGGGCAACATCCTGCTCTACGGTTATCCGGAGCAATGGATTCGCATTCTGGGCGACCGCCTGCTCAAGATACATGCCAAGGACTTCCGAACGGCGGCAGGAGGCTTCAGCGGCTTTGTCATGCTGCTGGAAGGCGACGTGAACTGGCCGGCCGTGATGGGCGCGTTGAAAGACGTGGGCTTCGAGGGTGCCCTGACCGCCGAATATGGCGCGTACCCCCACGCTTTCGACACAACCCTGAAACATTGTCACGACGCCCTGCGCGCCATCCTGGCCATGTGAGGCCGCGGGATAGGGGGGGAAAGCGTCATGGCGCGCCAAAGACCGCCACGGTGCCATCGTCGCAGCCCACCACCACCATGTCACCCACAATGGCGGGCGCGGTAATCTCGTCGCTCACACGGCAGGACCACAATTCCTCACCGTCCTTGAGGCGAAGCAGGAAAAGTGTCCCGTCGGCGGTCACCACCACTTTTTCCCCTGTGATGACCGGGGACATGGGCTCCCCTTCCGTATCAAAGCGCCAGCGCTGCTTACCCGTTGCCCGGTTCAAACCGTAGATCATTCCGTCTTGTGAAGCCACGATCACCCAGTCTTTCGTGACCGCCGGCGTGGTGAAGATCTCGTCCCGGCTGTCCCGATTCATCCAGACAATCTTTCCCGTCTTTCCGTTGGCATGAACAACCGCGCCACTTCGGCTTCCCGAGAAAACGGCCTTGCCGTCGATGGCTACGCCTCCAGCGATCTGCGAATCGTCGTCGATGGGGATGTCGAAAAGCACCCCCCCGTCTTCCAGGGAACGAACGTGCAGCGCCGCGTCGCAACTGCCGAATGCCGCGAAATCCGCGCCCACCGAGGGCGACCCGTCACAGCGCGCCACGGCCTCACTCTTCCAGAGCAGCGCGCCCGTCTCCACGCTTCGTGCCTGGAGCACGCCTTCGTCCTGGGTGACAAGGTAGATCCTGCCCTTCCCATAGGTGGGTGAACCCAAGAACGTGGCGTCCATCTCCACCTGCCACGCGACCTTGCCCGTGGCACCGTCGAGCGCGTATAGCGCCCCGTCGGCCGCGGCCACGATAACCCGGCCTTCGTGGTAAAGCAGGGGCGCGTCCAGTGCTTCCGGTTGGGGTCCTTCCTTCTTCAGGACGGGGCGCATCAGGGTACGCGACCAGATTTCCCGGCCTTTCAAATCCACCGCGAACACCATGCCCCGGGTGTTGGCACAATAGATGCGTCCATTGCCGGCCACGGGCGTGTTTACTATTTCAGAGCCCGACGCATACCGCCATCGCAAGGCGAGCACGTCCGGCGGTTCCCACGCAACGTACCCCGTCAAGCCGGCATCGCCGTGAAAAGTGAACCACGCGGCATTCGGCGCGCTTGCGGGCTCTCGCACTTTCACCACTTCGGAGGCGTTCTCGGGCGCCACACCTTTTCCGCCACAACCCGTCAGGGCGAACAGAAGCAAAAGCGGTAGGGAGCGCTTCAGCGCACCATGGTTCCCACGCGCTTTCATCACCGGCACACCGATTCGTAGACCCGCTCCACCCGTTCCGCCATGGCATCCGCCGTGAAACGTTCAAGCACCACCGCGCGGCCCCGTTGTCCGAGTTGCCCTGCTTCACCGGGGTTGAGCAGGAGGGCGGCCAGCGCATCCACCAGCCCATCCGGCCGGGTGTGATCATAGACGCGCCCGCCGCCCGTGGTCTCCACCAACTCGGGGAAGGCGCCCACATCGGGCTGCACCACGGGAACCCCTGAGGCCAGGGCCTCGATGATGTAGGTGCCGAAAGCTTCCCCCTCTCGCACCGGCACGGAGAGTACGGAAACCGTCTGCAGGAAGGCGCGGCGGTCCGCGTCGTTAAAATGCTCAAGAAAATCCACGTCGTCGAGCATGTTGGCGGCCCGTAACCTATCCCTGAGCCCCTGTACAAACGGACGGTCCAGGGCGGTGATCCCCCCCGTGGCCCGAAGCCTGAGTTCCTTGAACTCGGGCTTCGCTTTGAGCGCCATGAAGGCATGCACCAGCTCTCCCAACCCTTGGGCCTTGCCCATGCGCGAGAGGAACCCGATGACGGGCGGTTCGAAAGGCAGCGGGGAAGCCTCAAACCCGGCGAGGTCCAAACCGATATGCACGCGATGCAGTTGCCTGTCGGCGATGCCCATGCGTTCATGCATTTGCCGGGCGTACCAATCACTCACCACCACGTACGCCGCGACATCTTCATCCTTCTCCGCCATGGCCTCCCAGCAGCGGCGGCTGTCTTCGGGGTGCATGGCATCCAGCCAGGTGTCCTCGTCCTGCAGGGCACAGCAGACGGGCACGCCAAGGCGGTCGGACAAGGGTCCCGCCAGACCGATGAGCAGTGAATTCGAGAGATGCACCACGTCGGGCCGTTCGTGTGTTGCCAGCCAATGGGTCAGCCGGTCGAGTTCCTTTCGCTGAAGTCCGTCGCGGCCATGGAGCATGGAAAGGGTCATGGCGCCCAGGCTTACCGCCTGGGTTGAGCCTTCCCGCCGCGCGGCCCGGCGCAGAAGCCAGCGCGCGTCAAGGAGCCGGTCAATCCAGCGTGGTGTGTGGCGAAACAGGCCCAGCGTCTGTTGCAGGTACACGTTGATGCCGCCGAAAAAGATGGGCGTGTCGCCCCCGAGTTCCGTATCGTCCACCCGGACGGGCAGGTACATGGGCACCACCATCACGTCGTGCCCCCGGCGCCGGAGCGCACCGACCAGCGCCATGTCGCGAAGGCAATTCTGGCAATAGAAGGTGCCGCCCGTGCCGGGCACGATGTGAACGATTTTCATCGGCATTCACCCCGCCGCGGATAAGCTGAAAGGGGGCCAACGCTTTTTCCTGCCATTCCCCTTTTCATTCGTCCCTTCCCGTGAAGTTCTGTACAAAGGGTCCCGGAAACATGCCTGCCCCTCCCTTCCGTCATTCCCGCGAACGCGGGAACCCGGATTGCCACGGTCGCCTGAAGCGCCCTCGCAGTGACGGCTTTTGGATTCCGGCCAGACCGGGCTAGGGATTGCGCACGTCCAGGCACTTCATGACGGCTTGGTCCCGGACGAGAAGCATCCCATCGGAAAGCGCCATGGGCGACCACATCAGTTTTCCATCCAGCACTTTGGCCTGGGCAAGTTCCTTGTACCCCTCGGGCGAAGGTTCCACAAGATGAAGGATCCCCGTCTTTCCATCCAGGTTGAAGATCATGCCGTCGGCCATAATGAGATTGCCCCGTTCAAAGCCCGGTCTCCGGCCCGTGTTCCATTTGCGTTCTCCGCCAAGCGTCATGCAGGTCATTCCATCCGCCCGGCGGTTGCCGTTACTGTTCATGTAGAGATAGCCGTCGATCTGCAGGGGCTGGTGGATCTGGCTGCCGCAGCGATCCGTCTTGTAAAGTTCCTCCGCCTGAAAGGCATCGCCATCGCGGGTGATTTTCAGCATGGCGGAACCCGCGCCGTATTCACCCGTAATGAACACCCTGTCCTCCGGCAGGGGAGTCGCCGAAACAATGGGGATTTTGCAGTGCCAGCCCCCATAGGTCCACAGCACCTTCCCGTCGGCCATGGCCACGCCGCCCACCGTGCCCTCGTCGCCGGCGGTAACCATGATGGCCTGGTCCACGCCGCACAGCGTGGTAATCACCGGACTGACATAACCCACGCCGCCCGCGAGCTTCGCCTGCCACACGGGTTTCCCCGTGGCCTTTTCAAAGGTTGCCACGGTCACGCTCGCCGCCTGCGGCGCCACGAGTACCCAGTCCCTGTAGAGGCGGGGCGCCTGGGATACGCCCCAGACCGGGGTGCCGGATCCATAATCCTTCAGCAGGTTCCTGTGCCAAA
This sequence comes from Candidatus Hydrogenedentota bacterium, assembly GCA_024278275.1. Classification (GTDB taxonomy): domain Bacteria; phylum Hydrogenedentota; class Hydrogenedentia; order Hydrogenedentales; family JAJRTN01; genus JAJRTN01. Next base: position 38,087 of record JAJRTN010000017.1, on the reverse strand, counting down.
CGGGCCGGCGCGTTTTGCGGTCGAAGCAATAGAAATCACCCATCATGCCCACCGTGTAAACATGGGTCTCCGTGACCGTAGGCGTAGTGCGCGAGCCACTGAAGCCCACGCTTCCCGGTGCATCATAGGTGTAGTTCCACAACTCCTTGCCCGTCGTCAGGTCGATGCACCGCAAGATATCCCGTGCCTCGTCCTCCCGATCCAGCACATAGACCTCGCCATCGCGCACCGCCGGCCCCGCGAAACCCGGACCAAGGGGAAACTTCCACGCCATCCGCGGCCCGCCGGCCGACCACGAGCGAAGCAACCCCGTCTCCGGAGAGCTACTGTTGAGATTGGGCCCCTGAAACTGGGGCCAATCCGCAAAAGATGGAAGACACGCCACACACACCGCCAACATCAAAAACACAATGCCACCACGCCTAAAACGACAGTTCACGGGATATCCCTCTTTTGTGCGAAAACCTGCCATGACCCATCGCGCACACCGCGTCAAGCCACACATCCACCTTCGGGACCGGAGATTGTAGCAGTCTTTGCATCGGGCCGCAAGAGACCGGGAGGTGCCGTTTTTCGGTAACCGTTCCCGGGAATTCGCATGGGGCGCGCTCCCGCGCAACCGTTTGTGGCGAATGCCCCACGCCAGGGGGAAGAACCCTTCCCGAGGGGGACCACGTCCGGCCAACGGACAAGCGGGCCCTTGTCTCTGCCCCCTCCCGCCTGGTGCCCGCGGCACTGGCAGTATCGTGCTCTTCGTGAACGGTTACGAAACAGGAAAGGTGTTGCCCCGTATCATGGTGCCCCGCCTTCGCGGGGGTTACGGTGGTCCTGGCATGGACAGGAGTAGGGATTCCTGCTTCCGGCTGGGCCAAGCCAGGCTCCCCCGCAATGAAGGTCTGGGTTACACGATCATACCGTGGGGGTTACGCGCCCTCTCGTGAGACGGCCCCCGAAAAACAGCGGCGCAGGAAGACCGCTGTACGGTTTTCCCACGCCGCGAATCGAAAAGGATTGAAAAACGACTAGTTGCTGCCTTCGGCGGGAGCCGGCGCCTCCTTTTTCTGGGCGCCGTCATTCGCCGCGGGCGCCGCGGGCGGGGTGGGCATCGGAGGCATGGGGGGCATCTCGATTTTAGGAGCGTCCTTCGGCTGTTCCACCGTAACAGTTTTCGAGCCACAGCCGGTCATGGCCACGGCGCATACAAAGGCGACACACAGGGTCAGGGCAATCAGTTTACGTGTCATTCCAAGTCTCCCTCTGGTTTGGTCTCATGCCCGCAAAAGCTCCATTGCCAGCGGGACAGTCTCTTCCCTATAGGTATATATCAAGAGCCCCGCCAGCGTCAACTGCCGGATGCTCTTCGCAACAAACAATTCCTGGCGGGCAAGACACCCTCTCGCCATCCCCGGCGGTTCAAAACGCCGCAACAGGCGGAACGACGCATGATAAGATTCACCTTTTCGCAAATGCCTTGACGGCAAGCGCCCCGCGCCAACGGGAGAGCCATGATAAAGCGTGTTCAGCTTCGGGAAAGGGAGCAGCGGGGGCTTGTCCCTACCCTATCTGCCTGGAGCCGTGGCGGCGGCAGCGTCGTGTTCCCCGTGAACGGGGTTACGAGTAGCCCTTCAGGGGCGTTTTCAAGGTGCCTTTCCTTGGAAAACACCTTTTTGCAGATGACACCTCACAAAGCGGTGCGAAGCTGGTCCGACCGTGCCCGTTCTACGCATTCGTAATAACCAAGGCCCGCCGGCGTCAACGTTCGGTATGTAACGGAGAAAAAGCGCATGAGGGGCTTCTTTCTCCGCCGCAACGCGGAAAGCGCATCCACACGGTTATTTGTGTTATAATGGCCGAATGACCACATCACATGAATATAAGACCACCGGACGCGGGCGCGATATCTCCCTTCGCGATGAACAGAATTTTTGTCTTGAGGCCATGGAATCGGGCGAATATGACACCATGAGCGACAAGGAATGGGTGGCCATCTGTGAGCGCGTGGCCGCCGGCGCGCGTCGCACCGCGGAGCAGCCCCGCGAATAGTTCGCGCCGAGTGCTCTCAGCGGGGATCCCTGAGGAAAGGCGCCCCTTCACGAGGAAGGGACGCCTTTGGATGGTCTACACTATTCCGCCGGTCGCCTAGTAGCGGCTGGGGCGACTTTCGCGTGGGCGCGCTTCGTTGACCTTGATGTCGCGGCCCTGGAAGTTCGTGCCGTTCAATTCGGCGATGGCCTTTTCGGCGTCTTCCTTGTTCTCCATCTCCACGAAGCCGAAGCCCTTGGAGCGGTTGGTGTCCCGGTCGATGATGACGCGAGCAGAGTCGACACGGCCAAAAGCGCCAAAAAGCTGCTCCAGGTCGTCGTCACGGGTGTCGTACGAAAGGTTTCCTACATAGATATTCACTTTTTTGCTCTCCTTTCAGGGGAGTGGTTGGAGGTCATGTCACCGGGTCCGCGTTCGTGACCAAACCAGGAGAGCAGAAATCGGAACGATTCACACGTCTACGGGCGTCAATGAGCGTCGGCTACAAGTCACAAAACCTGCACAGATTCTCCCTATAGTATACACACCTGTCCCCCCAACAGCAAGCCCCCTCCAAAATTTTTTTCACGGTCCGCCCCGCATGGATATTACCGGCTATTCCAGGTAGTCCCGGAGCTTCACGTGGACGAAAGGCCGGGTGTAGGCTTCCTGGTCACCCTCCGCATAGGCGACCCAGAACTCAAGGGCCGTGGCATCGTAGATCACGTCCAACACGTTGGAGCCCCGGATGGGAATACTGCACGCGATTTCACGCATCTTGGCGGCGTCGAGCTTGCCGTAGGCTTCCTTCAGCGGTTCGTAGGCCCCGCGTCCCTCATCCTCGTAGACCACGTTCTTGAGCACGCGGGGGGCGTATTCATCCTTCGGATCATTGTCCGTCCAGACCACGAAGTCCGGGGCGTGGGCCAGTACCTTCACGCCCTGCTTCGTTTTCCCATCGCCCACGATGTAATGATAGCGCTTGATTCGCCTGGCTTTCCGGAAGATGCCGAGGGCTTCGTCCAGGTTGTTGGCATCGTAAAATACCCGGCGGAAAAGGGTCGTGAAATGGGCCCCGTTCATGTCGTAAGGGTATTCCCTGCCGGGGGAATTGCCCATTTCGGACAAGGTGATGCCTTCGGCGTTCATCCCCGTGTTCGCACCTATAAACCCGGCGAAGGTGATGTTCACGTGGGGTATCCCTTCATCGGGACGGTAAACAACGATGCAGGGGTAGTCGTGTGCCCGCGCCTCCATGACCCAGTCTAGGTCGCGGGTCTGATAGAGGTGGCCGTCCCTGGTGGCCGCGCCCCAGGCGGCAATGCCGCTGCACGAGTAGTCCGATACCACGGGAATCATATGCACCCGCCGCATTACTTCGATGGGAATGCCCGAGCCTTCGGCGAGGCCCGCCAATTCCTCCTTGAATCGCGGATCGGTATAGGGTGATACACTCGCCCACGCCTGGTCCAGGGCCGCATCGCCGTAACGCTCGGCGTCTTCCATCTTCACCATGGCCAGCATGCGGTTCAGGAACGCCGTGGCCTCCTTTTTCAGCGCCACGCCCAGGTCCCGGCCCATCTCGAAAGGGGTTCCACCGACCACGATGACGGGGATGGCGTCCGCGCCACTCCCCACGGTCGTCACGGTAGCCTCGGCAAAGGAAAGGGCGGAAAAGCAACACAAGACGAGAACAAGCACCAACTTACGCATGATGAAATCACCTCCGGCCAGCCGCCACGGGGGACGGGATTAACGTCAACTTGCGGTTATCATACGCCGAAAAGATGGCGGTGGCAAAATGCAAAGGATTCTCCCGAAAAGGCCGTCGCCCCGTCCGCGGCCGCTTACTCCAGCCCGTACTTCTTGATCTTGTATTGAAGGGTGGTGCGTTTGAGCCCCAAGTGTTCGGCGGCCTTGGTCTTGTTCCAGCGAAACTGGTCCAGGGCACGGCGAATGAGGTCCGCCTCAAGACGGTCGGTACGTTCGGGCAGACTGGCGTCGGGGTCATCCTCCAGCATTTTCAGGGGAGGCGGGTCGTACTGAACCAACTCGGGCGGCAAGTCGTCGCACGTTATCCGCGACGTATCCGCCAGCACGACGGCGCGCTCAATAACGTTTTCCAACTCGCGCACGTTGCCGGGCCAGGCGTAATCGAGCAGAATCTTCATCGCACGGTCATGAATTTCGTGTACGTCCTTACCAATTTCCAGGCTGAACTTCTTGAGGAAGTGATCCACGAGCGCGGGGATATCGTCGCGCCGTTCACGGAGCGCGGGAACACGGAGGGAGAACACATTGAGACGATAATAGATGTCCTCGCGAAAATCTCCGCCGGCGATGGCCTCCTGGATGTCCCGGTTCGAGGCCGCCACGATACGCACGTCCACCCGGATGGTCTCCTGGCCGCCGACGCGCTCGAATTCGCCTTCCTGGAGAACACGCAGGAGTTTCGTTTGGATATGCGGGGCAATCTCCGTGATTTCATCCAGAAACAGCGTGCCCTGGTGGGCCTTCTCGAAGCGTCCCACGTGACGGTCCGTGGCCCCTGTGAAAGCGCCCTTTTCATGGCCGAACAGCTCGCTTTCGAGCACACCCGGCGCCAATGCGGCACAATTCAGGGCCACGTAGGCCCGGTCGCGCCGGGGACTGGCTTCGTGGATGGCACGGGCCACAAGCTCTTTTCCAACACCGCTTGGCCCGGTGATCAGAACGGAACTCTTGCTGGGCGCCACCTTGCTGATCATGCGCACGAGTTCCTTGGTCTGGGCGCTGGCACCCACCATGTGCTGGACTCCGGGATGAATCCAGGTCTGGGCACTCCCCGAATGACCGTCCGTGGCACGTCTGACCAGTTTGGCCACTTTATTCTCGATCTCGGCAAGCTGGAATGGCTTGGTGATGAAATCGGCGGCCCCCAGGCGCATTGCTTCGACAGCGGTTTCGATGGTGCCATAGGCCGTGATCAGGATCACCTCCGTCTCCGGGGAAGCACTTTTCGCGGCCCGTAACACGTCCATGCCCGACTTCCCGGGCATGCTCAGATCCGTCAGTATAATGCTGAAACGGCTTTCGCCAAGGCGTTTGATGGCCTCCTCGCCCGAAGACGCGGTGTCCACCACGCACCCCTGCTCCTCGAAGGCGGCGCGAAGCAACTGGCGGATGCTGGCCTTGTCATCGACCACCAACAACCGAACCTGTACATCCTTACGGTCCACGGCAAACTCCTGTCCCACACCGAGTGAGTGCTTCTAAACCGTAATGTACCATCCAGTCCGGGGGCGGTCAAACATTCGGTTGGGGGCCCGGCAGGGAGGAAAACGTAATGAGGGGGGCGTGGTGTTGCGATGGCAGTAAAATATGCGCAAAAGACGACAAAAAAGAGAACGGCCGCGAAGACTCAGTCTCCGCTGAACAGGTCTTCAAAGGAGCTGGGGTACTTGTTCTTTGGGGGATCAATGTCACCGAAAAGGGCTCGAAAGGCGGTACTGGCCTCCACATCGTTTTCCAGCGGCGTGGTCGGTGCTGCGTCAACGAATTCAAAATGCTCGCAGAAGTTCGGCCCCTCGCGGTCGCCCACCCAGTCCGTGTTTGGAATGGCGCATTCATTATGGCGGCCCTGCTTGCGAAACCGGCAATTGAGACAGCAATGGAGATAAGCACTGCATACCTCACAGTACTCCTTGGGGCCGGGCACCGCTTTTTCACCGGTCCACTCCGTCCCGCATTGGTGGCACTGGCGCATCCCACGAAGCCTCCAAAATCCACAGTATATAAGTTTACGGTGAGGCGCCAAATGTGTCAACCCCAAAATCGCGCCCGCCGGGACCGCGCTCCCCAACCAAGTCCGGTGGCGCGGCTATTGGCATGGCCGGTAGCGCGCTTTGTAACGACCAGGGTCTTCCTGCCATTTCGAACATTGACCGAGGGCATTCCCGTGCGGTGGCACGTAAGAAGCCTTCATTTCGCAATGCTCTTTGGAGAAGACAGGACCGTCGTTGTGCTATGATCGTTGCGAAATCGGATAGTTGTATTTCCGTGGGGCGAAAATTCGAAAAGAATGCCGGTGAGCGTAACAAAGCAGGGGACTCGTTGTTAAGTTGTAGTAAGGGGTATATGCAAGTCCCTTGTATTCGTATTTCGCTCGGCCAAAACACGGGAACTTTTTCCCGGGAACCGGGATTCCGTCCATCAGAACCCGTGTGATCCCGCACCGCAGTAAACTCACGAGGCTCCGCCCCAGACGTGCCGCACCCATCGGAGAACGATATCGTCCAGATTGGACACTACCAGGTCCGTCACAAGATCGCGGAAGGAGGCTTTGGGGCGGTTTTCCTGGCTTTTGATCCCCGTCTCGAGCGGGATGTGGCCATCAAGCTCCTTCACGGTTATCATGCCATGGAGGCGGATCACGCGGCACGCTTCGTGCGGGAGGCCCGCAGCGCCGCGCGCCTGAACCACCCCGGCATTGTCCAAATCTATGACGTGGTGGAAGAAAAGGACCGCATGGCCATCGTCATGGAGTATATCCAGGGCTCCACCCTCGGCCAATACCTGCGGGACCATCCCGAACTCAGCCTTCAGCAGAAGCTTTTCATTGCCGCCGATATTGCCGAGACCCTGTACGCCGCGCACAAAGAGGGCATCATTCACCGGGACGTGAAGCCGGGCAATGTCATGCTGGACCAGCATGGGCACGTAAAACTGACGGACTTCAGCCTCGCCCGCCTGGTGGACACGTCGCTGACACCACTCACGGGGGAGAACTGCGTGCTGGGCACCCCCGCCTACATGTCGCCCGAACAGTGCCAGGGCTACGAAGCGGTGCCCCAGTCCGACCTTTACTCCTTGGGGGTCATCATTTACGAGATGGTCTCGGGCAGTCTTCCCTTCGAGGCGGAGAACTACCTGGCCCTGCTGCGGCATCACACGGACACTCCCCCCACACCGGTCCGTCTTCTTCGCCCTTCCCTGCCGCTGGATCTTGAGCGGGTGGTCATGCAATGCCTCGCCAAACACATCGACCAGCGGCCCGCGTCGGGCCTGGAACTGGCGGAAGCCTTGCGCCGCCTGGCCCTGGAACAATGCGCGCCGAACGCATCCGACATTAACGATCCCGCCAATTCGGACACGGTGGCCTTGTCGGCGCCCCACACCCACACCCCTTCCACGCCGATGACGCCGGTTCCTGCGGCCCCGGCTTCCCCAACGCCGGCTCCCGGCCCCGGCCCGCTACGCACGGCAACCCCCACACCCATGGGCATGACACGGCCTTCCGGCGTGACGCCCCCCTCCTTACCGCCGGGTCCGACGACGCCGACACCGGCCCCCATGCTACTCCAAACACCTTCGCCCATGCCTCAACCCGTGCCACGGGACGAGCCGGAGGTCCCGGAAAAAGGTTTCACGCCGCATCGTCGCCCCATGTTTCCGTGGATTGGACTTGCCACGGTGGTGATGGTGCTGTGCCTTGCCTTGGGGTATTGGATGTACCAGGGCGGAGGCTCCGGCGACCGGGAAGCCATCACCGTCGGTGGTCTGCTCAGCGCGACACCACTCAAGGATTACGTGACGGCGGAGGACGACAATTACAGCTACCGTCAAAACAGCATCATCGAGGATGAAGGCTACACGGCCTATGTTCTCGACATGACCTCCCAGACCTGGCACGCCGACAAGGTTTCCCCTCCCGTGTGGAAACACTGGCTTACCATCATCGTTCCGGACAACGTGGCACAAGACACGGCCATGCTGGCGTTTTCGGAAGGATTCTCGACCGCCACGCGGCCGCTGAGCGAGGTGCCCATCATGCTGCTGGCCACGGCGCTTTCGACGCGGTCGGTGGTGGCCGTGCTGGAAGGTTACCCCCGTGATCCCGTGGGCATTCACGACGATCCCAATGCCTTTGACCCACAGGATCGCAACCGGCTGGCCGTGGAAAGTTTCAGCCGCTTCCTCGATACGGGCGATCCCACCTGGCCCATCGTGTGCCCGCTGGTGAAAAGCGCCGTCCGCGCCATGGACACGGTGCAGGGCTTCACCGAAAAGGAGCTGTCTCTCGAAACGCCCATCAAGTCCTTCGTACTCACGGGCGAGGCCGATGGCTGGGGCGTGTGGCTCACCGGCGCCGTGGACAAACGGGTGGCGGCCATCGCCCCCATTCAGTTCGACCTGCTCAACATCAACCGCCAGGCGGAACACCAGATTGGCTTCCGCGGCGCTCTCTCCCCCTTCATGTCGCTCATGAGCGAAAGCGGCGTCCTGGCCGCGCTCGACACGAAACAGGGTGAACAACTGCTGCGCATCATCGACCCCTATGCCTACCGCAATCTCCTCACCATGCCCAAACTGCTGCTATTGCCCTCCAGCAGCAATCCTTACACCACCATCGACGCGGCCACCCTCTACATGGACGGTCTTCAGGGTGAAAACTACCTCTTCTGCGCGCCCAACCTCCGCCTCAGCCGGGGCAACCCCTTCCTCCCACAACAGGGCAGCCCCGTGGAACTGCCCCAGGCGGCTGGTGCGCGGGAATACGCGATACAGGACTTCCGGAACACGCTCCAGGTCTTCTACCATCGAATCCTGGTGGGCAAGCCCATGCCGGCCTTCACCTGGGAGGTGGGGCAGGACGGGCATTACAAGGTGACGACCGAAGAGCCGCCCGTCGAGGTCCGCCTGTGGCTGGCCCATTCCAAGGCCCGTGATTTCAGCTACCGAGAGGCCGAAACGGAGTTCACGGGCGAGGAACCCGAACCGCTCACCTGGCGCATGGAGCGCCTTACGTACAACGCCGAAGGCTACTATGAGGGCACCATCCTCTCCGAGGAGACGGGGTATACCGCCTTCTATATCGAGCTGGTCTACCCCAGCAAACTCGACATCAACTTCGGTCTCACCACCCCCACCACCATCATCGAAACGCAACCGCGGCCTTCCCAGGTGCTTGAGGTCACCCCGGAAACCACGGACGGCCGCGCCGGTCTTTCCTACCGGCGCTGATCCCGCGCCACGCGCCGCTCCCGAATCAGTCCCCGCATGGTGCCGTGAATGGCGCCGTTGCTCATGAGCACGCCTTTCCTGCCATCGAAAAGGTGCAGCGCTTTGCCGTCCAACCGTGTCGCCATGCCCCCCGCCTCCTCCACAATCACCTGCGACGCCGCGTAATCCCAGGGTTGGAGCGTCATGTGGGCAAAACCGTCCGTTTCACCGCAGGCGATCTGGCACAGGGCGACCACGGCCGAGCCCGTGCATCGAACCTGTCCCACGCTCTTGATGAGCTTGGCCGCGCGATTCAGCATGAGATCGCGCTCTTCCACCCAACCGAAATCCAACTCCACCTTCGCCGCCCCAATGTCCTGGACATCCGAAACATGAATGGCTTCGCCGTTCAGCGTGGCGCCGCCGCCCCGTTCCGCCAGAAAGAGGTGCCCCGATACGGGCAACATGACCCCGCCCGCCCGGGGAACCCCCTCCTCGGCGAAGGCCAGGGAGATTCCGAAACACGGAAACAGGCCCCGCACAAAGTTGTTGGTTCCATCGATGGGGTCCAGCACCCAGCACCGGGCATTTCGATTTTCCGGATAGGCCGCGCAGTCGCCCTCCTCCGCCACGAGCCTGTCGCCCGGAAACGCCTTGGCCAGCGCCTCCACGGCCCGCTGCTGCACCGTCAGATCCGCCTCCGTCAGCAGGTCGCTCGCATTCGACTTCACCGTCATGGTCACCTGGTTGCGCGCGGCATGGCGCTCTCGAACATACGCCGCGTTCTCCCGGAGAAAGGTCTCGATAAAGGCAAGTTCATCCATGGAACACTCCCGGCTATGGTGATCCCGATTCTGACACCACTGGGGGATGGATGACAAACACAGCCGTTTTCCGTGGCGCAAGTTCCATGAAATCCACAAAACGTCCGCACGGCGCCATGCGTGTCAAGCCATTTGCTAATCTTACCCTAGGGCGTATCGTCGGGACATTTGTGATCTTACTTTGCTGCATGGTTTGGCTCCTCTCTTGTTGTTCTTGTTCCCCTCCTCCCCCCGGGGGGAGGAGGGGCGGTTTTTGTCGGTTTACGCGGCAGGTTTGCTGCTCTGACACCGTGTCACTTCAAGCTTCTTGAGATGCTCGTTAAGCACTTTTGACAACTTGAATGGGTCGGTGTTTTCGCGCTGGCGGAGCAGTTTGGCGAGGTAGGGCGTGGTTGATCTCAATACACCCGGATTTCTCAGCAAGTACTTCCGCGATGAAGTGTTGCGAGAAGCGAAGGATCTCTATGTCGCGGCATGATGATACCATCGCGCTCCAGCACATGCGTGATCATGCCATGGAAGCCGTGGGGGCGGCCAATGGCCGGTCACGGCGCGACCTCGACACGGAATCGATTGTTTGCTTTGGCACTCACCAAACTCGTCGATATCATTGGGGAGGCCGCCAACCGGGTCTCACAAGCCACACGCGAGTACCATCCTAGCATCCCTTGGGGCGATATTGTGGGAACACGAAATCGTCTCGTCCACGGCTACGACCAAGTGGACCTCGACATTCTTTGGCGAATCGTGTCGGACGAGCTACCGCCACTGGTTCACCAGTTGGAAACGATTCTTGCCGATACCCACACCGGGGATTCATGATGTACGTTTATCTCCACCCAACGCAATAATCGGGTCCCACCCGATTAAGAGTGTGATCGAGAAGTCTACTGGTTATCGTGTTCTTCACACGGATCGAAAGGGGTGAAAAACCGCATTTGTCGCACCCGGCGCGCCCGCGCTATACTTCCCGCGGTTCGGAAGATCAGTCACGCCACAGGGAGGCCCCGCCGTGAGAGAAATCATCGTTGCCGTGTTGTGTTGCCTGGGGGTGTCCGCCTGTCAGACAGAGGGCGGTGTCGCAAACAAGGTACTCTCGGATTTCGGGCTTCGGGAGCGGCCGGAAGGCTATGTCTCGGGCACGGACCTGGTTTACCAGAACCTGGGGGCGGTGGGCGATGCGGAGATAAAACGCCTCAACCTGCGTGAACGGCATGGCGAGATCAAGTTCCAGCAGGACGGGCTTCGGGGGAAGTATTACAAGGAGGTGAAGGTCTACGAGAACTTCTACCCCCTGGATGCCTCGCCCGCGAACCGTAGCGGACAGGGCAGCGCCCAGTCGTACTACGGTTATATTGAATACGCGTACCGGGTGTACCAAAGCAAGCGTTTTTCGTCGCGTTCGGAGGCCGAGACCGGTTCCGCCACCATTCCCACGGATAAGGAAGGGCGGGAAGTGTATCGCTACAACTTCACCAGCGGCGGTAACTGGGACGGCGGCAAGGGCACCCGGACCAAGCGGTAGCGCCGGGGCCACGGACAGCAGGCAGGCCGCGCCCACCCCGCCCTGGCAGACACGGTTTCGGGGCAACGGTACACACGTCATCACGCGGGAGTAATCCATGAGCCACACCTTTCAGACCGAAGACTGGGACCAGTACACCATGGACTACCCCCAACCCCACCGGGAACTGGAGCCCCTGGCGCGGGAAATCGCAGTGGTGGACGACGCGCTGGCGGCGTTGGTGGATGCGGGAATCCTTCCCCACGGGAACTACGACCACGAAAAAATGCTTGCCCACCGGCGGGCGGTGGCGGAACTCTTCGAGATCCCCTGGACCGCCATTTCACCGCGTATGCAACGGCTCCTTTATGCCATCAACGCCGTCGCCCAACCGGTAAACATGCTTGCAGCGGGGGTTTTCTGCGGCAATACCTTCTTCTCGAACGCGGGCGCGGCCGCCGGGCCGGGGGCGTGCTACCGGGCGGAGAACCTCATCGGCATCGAGATCAAGCCAGAGGAAGCGGCGCGGGCCGAGCGCAATGTGCGCCGGATCGATCCGACCGGCGTGGCCCGGGTGGTGGCGGCGGACGCGGTGGACTACGTGGCGGCCTTCGACGCGCCCATTCACCTGCTCTACCTGGATGCCGACGGCGACGCCGCGCGGGGCAAGGGTATCTATTACGACATCCTGCGGGCTGCCTGGAACCGTATGCCGGACGGCGCCATCGTGTTGGCCCACAACAGCGTGAACTGCGCGGAGCGGCTGGCACACTACCTCGATTTCGTCCGCGACGGAGAGAACTTCCGGGCGAGCGTGAACATTATCTTCGATGGCGAGGGGCTTGAGGTGTCGGCCAAATAGCCCTTATTCCAGCCAGTCCGCGCCGAGGGGGAAGTTGTCATAAGGACCGGCGGCGTAGCTGAGCAGGTCGCGGAAGTTGGGCAGGGCCGGGTTGGTTTTGACGATGCGCCACAGGCCCTCTTCCCGCGCCCAGGTCACCCACACTTCACACGTGCTGGTACGGGGGATGGCCACTTGCGGGTCGGCCTGACGCCCGTCGGCGCTGCTGATGGCCACGCCGGTGAGGCGGCAATAGAGCAAGAGGTTGACCGCTCCCGTTTCCGCCGTGCGCGAAAACTGCCAGCGGCGGACCTGGCGCTCCATGCGGGGAAAGGTGTAGCGCTCGAAGAACCACTGATAGGCCCGGCGGACATATTGGGACCGCCACCCCTGGGGATCCTCGTAGGACGTGGCGTAAAGATCCATGACGCCCGAGAGATCTTCCCCGCTGAAAGCGCGATCCCACTGATCGATGCGCGCGACAATGGCCTTGGCGGCGGCAAGCTGGCCGTCGGGAACCCCCGCGAAACGCGGATCCACCGGGGCCGCTTCGGAGGCCTCCACGGTCTCCGGGATGGGTTCGCTGACCGCACTGATGATGAGGGGATGAAGCACCACCTGTTCGGCAATGCGGCTTTCCACCACGCTCAAAGCCAGGTATTCCCCGTAACCCACGGTGCCGGAGAAAGGTTCCTGCTCGCTGGTCAAGGCCGTCACGGCATAGGCCACGGCCGATTCCTCCGGCGCTGTATCGTCCGGTATCGCCGCTTCGAGCATCACCGGCCGTGTTGCCGGTGGAGCGGCCTCCTTCACGGGTTCCGGTGCCTGGGACGCGGCCGGAAAAACATTCGTGTCCACGTACTGCCGGTCGTCGAGACCCGACGCGATAAGGACAAAGCGCTCGTCGGGATGGGCGCGCCGGTAAACACTGTAGGACACGTCACCCTCGCGGAAGGGCCAGGTGAGCGCCACGGATTCACCCAAACGGCGCGCTTCGACATGGCGCACGGGGGCGGGGAGCGCGTCGATGGCGAAGGTTTGCTCTTGCGCGGCATTCTCGCGGGTATTCAGAACAAAAACGCCCCGGCCCACTCGGGTGACAAAGGCGCTTCCCTCGCCCGCCTGGGTCAGGTCACGGTAACGGCCCAGCAGCGCTTTCCAATCCGCGGGACCATTCATCTCACCGGGATGCACCACGCGGGCGAAGCCCTTCAACACCGCATCGTCCGCATGGGGCGAGAGAAGCGGCACGAGGTAGTAATCGCCTCGATTCGGGATCAGCTCCCAGACCTGTCCGGGCCGTTCCAGGCCATAGGCGCCCCGGATCAGGTTCCCTTCGTCCAGAATGGCGTCGATATCGCGCAGGTTCGCGTGGAACTCGGGCGGGGTGCCGGCGGGGCCAAGCTGGTACACCACGGATACTTTCTTGCGCACAAAGTCCTGCCGAGGGATGAGCCCCAGCCGCAGGACCGAGGTCAGGGTGGGTCGGATGGCTTCGTCCCAATGGCGGCGTTGCGCGCCCATCCAAAGACTGTCCGGGTTGTCAAAGGCATAGACGGACGCGCCCGCCATGACACCGGTCAGAATCATGGCGCGGTAAAGACTTGACGGCGTCTTCTCCGGGCCGCCCGTCAAGCCAAAGACGCCCGGCTCCATGAAACGCGCTTCGCCGTACCAATCGGCGTCGGCAGTAATGCCCCATTGCGTCACGGCCCCTTCGAGCCATAGTCCCAGCAGCGCCCCGTTGCGCGCGAGGGCGTGGGCGCCACGGTAGAGGCCCGACGGGATAACGTGGGTCCGGCAGGCGACGAGTTTCTTGTAAAGCGCGGTGCAGTCGGTGTTCGCCATCACGCGGGGCCAGTTGATGCCCCCCAGCGGCAGGTGCGTGAAGCGGCCATACCGCGCGGCCACATCGATCATCCCCGTAAGCCAGCGCACCTTGGGCGTCATGCCATCCCCACCGGGCAGGGACGGCACATAGGTATCAAAGCGCAAGTCTGATATCTCGATACCACGAATAGCCGTATTGGCCAGGAGCAACCGTTCCACCTCGTCGGCGCTCATCCAGCTTCGCGGGTCGTCCTCGCCCACCGCCATCACCACCGGGATGCCCGCCGTCTGAAGCAAGGGGGCAAGCGCGCCATACCACGCGGTCCGCCCTTCCCGGGGCGCTTGGGACCGCACCCGCAGCACGGCATAGGGACGAAGCTCCTCATCAAGGGCGTCCCACTGTTGCGTAACGCCGGCGGCGTAGCCCTCGGGGGTCGCGCCCGTGCCGTCGGGACAGGAGAAAATAAAGAGTGGATGCAGATCACTGATCTCGACGCTAAGGGGTGGAAAATCAGCACGGGCGTAACACGCCACCCCGACCAGCAAAGCCAACAGGAAAGACGTTTTAGGTACTGTAAATCGTGTCATGGCGGAATTGTATGTCAGTTTCCCGGTTCCGGACAAATAGGGCTTTACTCGTGAAGTTCCATATCAGGGCGATGGTGGCCACCCTGCAAAACCTGGCCGCACCTCGTTTCATCTCATCCTGAACACGATTCATCTGCCAAGAGACTCATCCCGCGGGACCGTACAGGGTTCCGCTTTTCTCCCCTCCCATTCGATCTTCCGGGCGGCTTTGTTGTAGGCTTCTTGGGAGAGAAAATCGACACAGGAGGATACCCATGGCGGATGTCATTGATTACCGGATCTTCGGCGACGACATGCAGATGGTCGAAATAGAGCTGGATCCCGGCGAGGCGGTACGTGCGGAGGCAGGCGCCATGATGTACATGGGCCCCGGCATCGAGATGCAGACCGGCACCGGCGGTGGAATATTCAAAGGGCTCAAACGCATGGTGACGGGAGAGAGTTTTTTCATCACCAGCTTCCTCTTTAACGGCACGGGAAAAGGACAGGTGGCCTTCGCCGCGCCCTATCCCGGGAAGATCATCCCGTTGGACCTGGCGGGCATGGGAGGGCAGTTCATGTGCCAGAAGGATGCCTTTCTCTGCGCCGCACAGGGCGTCGAGATCGAGGTGTCCTTCACGAAGAAAATAGGCGCGGGGCTTTTCGGGGGTGAAGGGTTTATCCTTCAGCGACTCGAAGGCGACGGGCTGGCCTTCATCCATGCCGGGGGCACCATTGTTGAAAAGGACCTGCAACCGGGCGAACAGCTTCGCGTGGACACGGGTTGCCTGGCGGCCTTCGCCCCCACGGTGAACTACGATATCCAGATGGTGGGCGGTTTCAAGAACGCCCTTTTCGGGGGCGAGGGGTTGTTCATGGCCACCCTCACCGGGCCGGGTAAAGTCTACCTGCAAACACTTCCCTTCTCCCGCCTGGCGGACCGTGTTGTCGCGGCGGCGGGCAGCATGAACCGGGGCGAATCCAAGGGCGTGGCCGGCCTGGGCGGAGGCCTCCTCGGCGGATTGCTCGGCGGCGACAACAAGTTCTGAGAAGGGGCCCATGGAAGTCTGGGCAGCAAGTAAAATCATCCACAGCGGTCCCGTGGTGCGACTGCGCGTGGGCGAGGTGACCCTCGACAACGGAAACCGGGCCTACCGCGAGGTGGTCGAGCACAAGGGCGGCGTATGCGTGGTCCCTTATACGGGACATTCCGTCCTGCTCGTCCGCCAGTTTCGGATCGCCCTGGACCGGTATATCCTGGAAGCGCCCGCGGGAAAAATCGAGGGCGACGAAAACCCCGAATACCGCGGCCGTTGCGAGGTCGAGGAAGAGGTGGGCTACCGCCCCGGCCGCCTGGTGCATGCGTGCAGCTACTACCCGACCGTGGGCTTTTGCTCGGAGAAGATCCACCTCTACCTGGCCTTTGACCTCGTGAAGACCCGGCAGAAGCTGGACGAGGAAGAGCGCATCGAGGTCGTCGAGATGCCCATGGAGGAAGTGCGCCGCCGCCTCAAGGCCAATGATTTCCTCGACGGAAAGACCTTCATAGGCCTGCACGCCCTCATTAACCATCTGGACGGTGGCGGGCCATAGGGCAACCGTCTGGCCGCGACCAAAGGAAGTGCAAACCGTTCACGGCGCGGCGGCTTTCTTGAATGTGGAACAGCCGCCCTCTGTAGGCCGTACTCGGTCCGAACCGGGGGCTGGTGAAACCCGCAGGGTTCCATCTCGCACCCTTACGGGTATTTGTTTTCTCCGAGCAACAGACCTTGAATGCTCGTAAAATCCGATTCCAATTGGGGCCTGTCGGCCCCACAGCCGAGGGCGGCTGTGCCACATAAAAAGAAGAGCCTTCGGCTCTGTCAAGATCTCATTCTTTGCCGTCTCAGCCAATATATTACTGCACAATGACTTAAGCCAATCCCCTAGAAAAGGGCAAACAGATTTAACGATCCTGGATGTAAGTAGCACAGGGCACCGTTGGGACGGGCGTTTCAGGCCCTGGATCCGCGTGGCGAGACCGAGTCCACCGGGAACTTACTGTCTCGTTTCCGTTCCTCCGTTCTTGAAGAGGCGTTTGCGAAATTGAGGATCTTTTTACGTGCCATCCTGTATGTTGCGGTCTTGCTGAAAACCATCTTTCCGCAAATGGCATTTGAACCGTCAAGAGAGTAGTTGTACAATTGCTCAATGTATTTTGTCGCGGACACCAACGTATTCTTGGCCGTGGCCCTGAATGAGCCCGAAAAGGATCAAATAGTCCGGCTGACATCCGGTGCTGACGCCGTTTCCCCTGAAATACTCCCGTATGAAATCGGCAACGCCCTGTCGGCCATGGTTAAGCGAAAGCAGATTACCGGTAAGAATGCGCAGACTGTGCTGAGAGCAGCCCTTTCCGTCCCGGTACGGTTGGTCAACGTTAACATCCAGCAGGCTCTCAGGCTGGCGATTGAGTACAACATTTATGCGTACGATGCGTATTTCTTACAGTGTGCAGTATCGGCGGCGCTGCCACTGATTACACTTGACAAACGTATGAGGAAAGTGGCGGGAAAACTTCACATTCCGTTGCTGGAGTAATCGCTGATGAAAGTCTTTACCTACTCGGAAGCCCGTCAAAACCTTGCCAAGCTGCTGACCTTGGCACAGGTGGAAGAAGTCGAAATCCGCAGAAGAGATGGTGCCGTTTTCGCCCTGACATGCAAACCGAAGAAATCGGTATCGCCATTTGATATTCCCGGGATACGGACCAAGGCGACGACGCAGGATATTCTGGAGGCGGTCAGGGCTTCAAGAATGGGCTGATTGGGCCCCACGTACATGCTCTTGAGAAAGGCCCGTGCCTACAGCGCTTCGAAGGCCGGCGTCATGTGTTCGGTGAAACCGTCTTTGCCGTCGTGGACGATAAAGTAGGCGGCGAGATCATGCGCCTCGGCGAAGGCGTAACCCTCCTTCGGGGGGAGTACCATAAGCGCGGTCGCGTAGGCATCGGCCCAGGCGCAGGAGGCATGTACCACGCTGACGGAGGCCACGCCGTGGGCGACGGGGTAGCCGGTACGTGGATCGATGGTATGGGAGATCCGTTGGCCGTCATTATCGATGAAGTTTCGGTAATCGCCGGAGGTGGCCATGGACTGGCCGGACAGGGCGACAACCCGTTGCACGTCAAAGCGCTCGGGGTCGGGACGGTAGATACCGATGCGCCAGGGTTCCTCGCGCAGGTTGATGCCGGCCGTGCGCACTTCCCCCCCCACTTCGATCATGTACCGATGAATACCCGCACCTTCAAGAGCCTCCGCCACGGCATCAACGGAATAGCCTTTCGCCACGGCGGACAGGTCGCAGTACACCCCGGGCCGTTTCTTGCTGAGCGTTCCGCCCTCGCGGTCCAGCGTCAGCAGATGATAGCCCACGTCTTGCCGCAGGCGGGTTACGGTTTCATCCGTGGGTGACTGGGCGTCACCGGGTCCAAAGCCCCAGGCATTGACCAGCGGTCCGATGGTGACATCGAAGGCCCCGTTTGTCTGGCGGCTGACCTCGAGGGCGATCTCGAATACACCGAGGGTCTCGTCGGAAAGAGCAAAAGGCGTGGTTTCCTTGCGGTGGTTGAAGCGGGACAGTTCCGAATCGTCCCGGTAGGTGGACATGCGGGCGTTAACCCGTTCCAGTACCTTCAAAACCTCTTGGGCGAGCGCCTTTTCCTGCCGGCCGTCGAGGGTGGCCACGACCTTCACATGATACGTGGTCCCCATGATGGGGCCGCTTAAGAGGATTTCGCGCGGGCCGTGCGGGCCACACCCCGCCAGGGCAAGCAGGAAAACAAGAAGCACGGCCAAGGCCGTGCTTCCGAAGTTATCGTGTTCGTTTCGCCGATTAACCGAAGTCATCGTACATGATCATCTCTTGTTCGACTCCGAGATCTTCCAGCATCTTGGTGCAGGCGGAAAGCATCATGGGCGGCCCGCAAAGGTAGTATTCGATGTCTTCGGGCGCCGGATGATCCTTGAGGTAGTTATCGTGCAGTACCTGGTGAATGAAGCCGGTATAGCCGGTCCAATTATCTTCGGGCTGGGGCTCGGAAAGGGCCACATGCCACTGGAAGTTTTCGTTTTCCCGGGCGATGCTGTCGAAGTCCTCCTGGTAGAACATTTCCCGCAGACTGCGGGCGCCGTACCAGAAGGTGGCCTTCCGCTTGGTCTTAAGACGGCGGAACTGGTCGAAGATATGGGAGCGCATGGGAGCCATACCCGCGCCACCACCGATAAAGCACATTTCCCGGTCGGTTTCCCGCGCGAAGAACTCGCCGAAAGGTCCGGATATGGTCACCGTGTCGCCGGGTTTAAGGTTGAAAATGAAGGAGGACATGAGACCGGGAGGAATGTTCTCGGTGCGCGGCGGAGGCGTGGCAATACGCACGTTGAGCATGATAATGCCTTCTTCCTCGGGGTAGTTGGCCATGGAATAGGCTCGCGTCACGTCCTCGTCGGCCACGGACACGAGATCCCAGAGCTTGAACTTATCCCAGTCGGGCCGGTACTCCTCCTCCACGTCAAAGTCCTTGAAATGGACAGTTCCGGCGGGGCGTTCGATCTGGATGTAGCCACCGGCACGGAAAGGCACGGATTCACCCTCGGGCAGTTCCAGCACCAGTTCCTTGATGAAGGTGGCCACGTTGTGGTTCGAACGCACCTTGCAGACCCACTTGCGAACATCAAAGATCTCGGGGGGGATCTCGATCTTCATGTCGCCCTTGACCTTGACCTGGCAGGCCAGCCGGCAGCCTTCCCGCTCTTCGGCGCGGCTGATGTGGGCTTCCTCGGTGGAAAGCAACGAACCGCCGCCCTCCTTGACGTTGACCTTGCAAACGCCGCAACTTCCCTTGCCGCCACAGGCGGAAGGGATGAAGATCCGGTTGGCGGCCAGCGTATTGAGCAAAGTACTGCCGGCGGGCGTTTTCAGGGCTTTCTCCGGGTCGTCATTGATGGTGATGGTCACCTCGCCCGAGGCCACCAACTGCGCCTTGGCGGCAAGCAGAATGGCAACCAGCGAGAGGATGACGACGCAGAACATGGCGACGCCCATTGCAACGGTCAACATGGATGACAACTCCTTTTAGCGATGCCCGCGGGCTTAAAGCTGAATGCCCGAAAATGCCATGAAACCGAGGGCCATGAGGCCCACCAGGAGGAAGCTGATGCCCAGCCCGCGCAACGCGGGCTGAACATTGCTGTAACGCATTTTTTCACGGATGGCGGCGAGGGCCACGATGGCCAGCATCCAGCCGACGCCACTGCCGAAGCCAAAAACAACGCTTTCCCCGAAACTGTAATTGCGCTCCACCATGAAAAGGGAGGCGCCCAGGATGGCGCAGTTTACGGCAATAAGGGGCAGGAAAATACCCAGCGAAGCGTAGAGCTTGGGCACAAACTTGTCGAGGAACATTTCCACGATCTGAACGATGGCCGCGATAACGCCGATGAAGCTGAGGAAGGAAAGGAAGGAAAGATCCACCTCCTTCATCTTGTCACCCACCACGGGGAGCCATACCAAAGCGCCCTTCTCCAGGAGGTAGACATAGATGAGGTTATCCACGGGCACGGTAATGGCCAACACGAAGATAACGGCACAACCGAGGCCAAAGGCGGCGTCTACCTTCTTCGAGCAGGCGAGAAAAGAACACATGCCCAGGAAAAAGGCCAGCGCCATGTTCTCGATAAACACGGACTTGGCGAATAGGCTCAGGTACTCCTGCATTTTACTCCTCCTCGATCTGCTCGGGCTTCCACACGCGAATCAGCCAGATGAAAAAGCCGATGAGGAAGAAAGCGCCGGGCGAGAGAACCATGAGTCCGTTGGGCGTGTACCAGCCGCCATCGGTGACGGGCTTGAGCAGCACGTGTCCAAAGAGCGATCCCGAGCCAAAGAGCTCGCGGAAGAAAGCCGTGGCCATGAGGATCACGCTGTACCCCAAGCCGTTGCCGAGGCCGTCCAGAGCGCTGAGCCAAGGGCCGTTCTGCATGGCGTAGGCTTCGCATCGTCCCATGACGATACAGTTCGTGATGATAAGGCCCACGAACACCGACAACTGCTTGCTGATGTCGAAGAGGTAGGCTTTCAGGATCTGGTCGGTGAGAATCACGAAGGACGCAATGACCGAAAGCTGCACGATAATGCGAATGCTGGGCGGGATATTGTTGCGCAGCATGCTGATGACAAAGGACGAGCCCATGGTGACCCCGGTAACCGCCAGGCACATGACAAAGGCCGTCTCCATCTTCGTCGTCACCGCGAGGGCGGAGCAGATGCCCAAGACCTGCAATGCGATGGGGTTGTTGTTGAAAATCGGATCGTACAGAGCGTCACGTTCTTTTTTGCCAAATGCCATGATTCAGGCGCTCCCATTCTTCCGGTACTGGTCCAGGTAAGGGCCATACCCGTCTTTTCCGAACCAGAACTGCAACATATTGCTGACGCCACGACTGGTCAGCGTGGCACCGGAAAGGCCGTCCACCTCGTAGGGGTTCTCCGTGGCGGGACCTGCCTGACCTTTGATCACATGGAGTTTCACGGAACCGTCTTCTCCAAAGATCTTGCGGCCGGGCCAGCGATTCTTCCATTTCGGGTTGTCCACCTCTCCGCCAAGACCGGGTGTTTCCCCATGCTGGTAATAGGTGAGGCCACGCACGGTGTTACCATCGGCATCCAGGGCCAGGAACCCGTAGAGGGTGCTCCAAAGACCCTTGCCATAGATGGGAAGCACCATCATCCCGAGATGGTCGCCGTCCATAACGCGGTAGATCTTGACCTGCTTGGGTATTTCCAGGACTTGGGCCGCATTCTTCGGCGCGGGTACCTTTTCGACGGCATCCTCGTCAAAGGCATCCGGGTCAACGCCTTCCACGTACTTACCCGTCGCCAAATCAATCACCTTGGCCTCGATATTGGAAAAGCGCTTCAGAATCTCCTCCCGGCTGATTTTCTCACCGGTCTTGATTTTCTGGCAGGCGATGAGGACGCTTTTTTGTTTGTCCAGCAGGCGGTTCTCGTCCTGCCGCTCCCGCAGCCCCACATAGGCCGCCGAAATCATCGTCGAGCAGGCCAGGCAAAGCGCGGCCGCGAAGATGAAAATGTAGGTGGTGCTATACTGCTTCACTGCGCGCGACCCTCCTGCGGATATTGGCGCTGATGGCAAAGTGGTTAATCAGCGGCGAGAAGATGTTCATGAAGAGTATGGCCAGCATCATGCCCTCCGGGTAGGCCGGATTGACAACACGAACCAGCATGGCCATGATGCCGATAAGCAGGCCGTAAACGAAGCGGCCCGTGTTGGTGAATGGCGCCGAGACGGGATCCGTGGCCATGAAAACCAGGCCGAAGGCCCAGCCCCCCAGCACCATCTGCCAATAAAAAGGAACGTTCATGAGCGCGTTGGTGTCGGAACCGACGGCGTTGAGCAGGAGACAGGCCAAAATGGTGCCGATGATGCCGCCCACGATAATGCGCCAGGAAGCCACGCCCACCACGATGAGTACCAGCGCGCCCAGCAAACATGCCAGCGTGGAGGTTTCCCCCAGGGATCCCGGGATGAAGCCCAGGAAGGCATCGGTCCAGGATACGTGCATCTCCTGCAAGGCCTTGAGGGCGCCGTCCTGAACGGACGCGTCCGCCACGGCCATGCGGCCCAGGGCCGTGGCGCCGCTAAAGCCGTCCACGGTTTCCGAGGCGGCGATCCACACCTTGTCGCCTGAAATCTGGGCCGGGTAGGCGAAGAAAAGGAAGGCGCGGGCGGTAAGCGCCGGGTTGAGGATGTTCATGCCCGTACCGCCGAAGATTTCCTTGCCCAGCACCACGCCGAAGGCGATGCCCAGGGCCACTTGCCAGAGGGGAATGGTGGGCGGAAGAATCAGGGGGAAAAGCATGCCGGTAACCAGGAAGCCTTCGTTCACCTCGTGTTTGCGCACGATGGCAAAGAGCACCTCGATGCCGCCGCCCACCACGAAGGTGACAATCAGGATGGGCAGGTAATAGAGGAAGCCGTGGACCATGCAGGCGAGGATGTTGCCGGTGCCGTAGCCCAGGCCCAGCAGGTCAATGACCGCCCCACGCCATCCCGGCGCGGAAGCGCCTTCGGCCATGGCCAGGTTGGCCTGGAAGCCCGTGTTGTACAGGGCCATGAGGATGCAAGGCACCAGCGCGATGACCACGGTCATCATCATCCGCTTCAGGTCCAGGCCATCGCGAACATGGGCGGGCCCCCGCGTCACGTAGCCCGGCGTGAAGAGGATGGTGTCGTTTGCCTCGAAAAGAGGAAAAAGGAGTTCCAGCTTGCCGCCCTTCTCAAAGAGGGGCCGCTGTTTGTCGAGAATGTGACGAATGAACTTCATGTATCCGCTCTGTTGGTTTGCCTCGATGCCGTCCGTCGGGATAGCCGTCCCATACCGGGTCAGCCCTCTTTTTCAATAGTGTTCAGGTTGCGTCGGAGCACCGGGCCATAGTCGGTTTTTCCCGGAGAGACCAAGGTGCTCAGGGCGAGATCCTCCTCGTCCAACTCCAGGCAACCCAGTTGTTCGGCACGCTCCAAATCGTCCATCACCAACGCCCTGAGCAGGAAAGTGGGTAAGATGTCCATGGGCATGACTTTCTCGTACATGCCGATGGGCACCATGGCCCGCTGGCTGCCATTGGTCGCCGTGGTAAAGGCAAACTTCTTGCCGGGCACCAGCTTTGAAATGAAGGTGTTCGTGATGGAGAACTTTTCCCTGCCCGGGGCCAGCCACCCCATGAACTCCCGTTCCCGCCCTTCCGCCAGCACGGAAACCTGCTGATGGTATCGTCCCAGGTAACCATGAACATCGCCCATGGCGGTACGCCCCGAAAGGACCGATCCGGAAATGATCCGCTGTTCGCCCTCGGCAATCTCGCCCTCGGTCAGTGCGTTCAAATCCGCGCCCAGACGCGTGCGCAAGAGACGGGGATTCTTCACGGAGGGACCGGCCAGGGACACGATACGCGACACATCGAGCTTGCCCGACTGGAAGAGTATCCCCATGGCAATCACATCCTGCAGACCGATATGCCATACGGTCTTGTTGCGGCTCACGGGGTCCAGCAGGTGGATATGCAGCCCCGGAAGACCGCTGGGATGGGGCCCCTGAAACTCTTCCACGCGAACACCCGTATTGTCCGCGGGCTTCACCGCGCTACCGGGCGCCTTGCAGAAGAAGACCTCGCCGTCGGTGAGCTTTTTCAGGGCCGCCAGGCCGGCGTTCATCGCGTCGTCCCGGTCTTTTGCAATCACCTCCATGGAAGGCGCCAGGGGATTGGTGTCCATGGCCGTGACGAAAATCGAGTGGGGACGGGTCTCCGGGGCGGGGACCTTGCTGAAGGGCCGCGTGCGCAACGCGGTCCACAGCCCGGATTCCAGGAGCAGGGCCTTGACGGCATCGGCATCCAGCTCGGACACGGCCTTGCCGCCATAGCTGTCGAAAGCGACGCAATCCCCTTCGCTCACACCATTGCCCGCGGCATCGCCCCGCTCGCTCTCGGCAAGATCGATTACCACGGTTTGAAGCGCCCGGCGCTCGCCCCGATTGATGGCGGCCACCGTTCCCGCGCCCGGCGCGGTAAAGAGCACGCCAGGGGTCTTCTTGTCCTCGAAGAGCACCTGCCCTCGCTTGACCGTATCGCCCACCTTCACCCGGAAGCTGGGTTTCATACCCACGGCGTCCACCGCGTTCACGGCCACGCGCGCGGAGACTTTCGCATCACTGACACGTTGCTCGGGCGCGCCCGTGATGGGCAGGTCGAGTCCCTTCTTCGTCACATGCAAAGCCATAGCGAAATCCTATCTCGTAAAACGGGGATTAGGCGTCTAAAAAACTGATGATCCATTCTCACATCGGCCTGGAACGGCGAATGGTCCGGCCTGCGTCGAGGCCCGGATAACGGACGTGTGGCGATTTGAGAATTAGGGATTGGCCCAAGTATGCCACATGCGATCATGGCGTCACAAGTTTTTTGTCATTACCGCTGCTTGACTGGCGCTTCCCGCCCGGATGCACTGGGCCAACCCTGAAAAAACCGGGCATTCACACGGCCCTGTTGCCGCGCCAACGCTCGGCATGACAAGGGGGAGGGCGTCCTTTCACCTCGGCTTTCGTACCGTGAAGGTCCGTTCCAATTCGTCATTCCGGGGAACGCGTCGTTGCTCGATAGCGAAAGTACTCCGTAACGATTCCTCGCCTTCCCATGCCCTGCATGGGATGCCCCCACACACACCTATTCCGGCCGACGCGTACCGATGTATTCCACCCGCACCGTCGCGCCTTCCCGGCCCGCGTCAATCGGGCGCAGGGAGAGACGGGTGCATGGGCCTTCGTAGTCCGGAGCCGCGCCGAGGTCCACCACGTAGGTGCGCATTTCGCCGTCGGACTGGACCGGAAAGCGAAGCTCGCCCCCCTTGCCTTCCAGCCGTTCCCAGGCCAGTACCGCCGTATCCTGCCCCGTGTCGAAGGCGGCGCGCACGTATATCGTGGGAGCCTGGGCCGCTTCCCAAAGGGCGTTCGGCCCAATAAGCAGGGGAGTGCCGGAGGCCAATGTTACCGCCAGGCCGGCGGTGATGGGCCAGCCCGCGTCGGTGCAGGAACGAAGCGTCCAGCCCTGGCGGTTCTGTTTGAAGGTGTAATTCGGAAGGGGATTCTTGGGGGCATGGGCGTAAACGTAATCGCGAATGGCTTCCAGTTTCCCCACGATCAGCACATAATTGTAGTCATACCGGATGTTGTGGTCGAGGATCTCGTTACGAACGGGAGCGATGTAGCCGGTAGGTCCGTCCTTGGGACCGCCTTTACCGGGTTTTCCAGCGAAGCCGCCCACGAAGGTATAGGTGCCGGGCGACCACACGCCCAGGCCAAAATCATCATCGCGGACCAGGGCCGCCCAGTTCTCCGTACCGTACCAGTGGTCCCAGGGCCCGCCTTCCACGTGTACGCCCTTGCTGGTGTCCCACACTTTGGTAATTCGCCGCATCGGGCCGCCCGTGTACGGGGCGTCACCATCATAGGTGAAAAGGCGGTAGTAGTTCCCATTGGTATAAACGGCGGGCAATTCCTGTCCACGCGCGGCGTATTGGGTCGTGTCGGACCGGTTGTTGTTGATTCGACTGCTAACGTGCGCCGTATTACCTTCCAGCCGGATCCAGGTCTCGAAAGTGCATTCGCCCGGTTCGTTGTTCAAGGGCCACTGCATGGGAATGCACTTGATATACAGGGTCTTGCCATCGTTTTCATGGGCGATGACCCTGGAGCGGTTACCGTAGCAGTCGCCGGACTGAATGGGATTCCAACCGAGGAATCGCCATGATTCCCGCGGCTGCTTACCATTGGGCGTGAAGGGATTCGGTCCCGAATAGAACGACATCTGCACCTGCCGCCCCCAATCGTGACTGTTGATGATGTTCTCATCCGAGCCGGAGGGCGCGACAAAGGTGATCGCCCCACCAATATCAAGATTGGCCCCGATGCGAATTATCCCATTATCCAGGTAGCTCATTCCGCCAAACCCTTCCCCTGACGCGGCCAGGTTCAACAAAACCAGGCCAACCAATGACAAAACGATTCTCATGTGATTCGTGCTCCTTACCGCCAAAAGGCGCTCCGTTGTCCGCGGGCAAAACAGGTGAATACCTTACGCGGGTCTATCCCCTTGGAAGACGGCCCGCCGCTCCGTCCGGCCGGGGAAGGATAGGGATTACCGCGGTCCGATGCAAACCCTGGATTGCAAAAGCCCCAGGGACACGCGATTCATCCCCCCTAACCCGGCCAAGCCGGGTTAGGTTCAAAGCGGCTGGAAGCCGCTTCTACGTTTTCCCGCGAAAGCGGGGATGACAGCGGGGGGCAGGGCGTGGCGGGTAGGGGCAAGCACGTTTTCGTGACAATTTGTGCAGAACTTCACGGGTAAGGCTCTACATTACCCATGGCCGCCCCCTTCAAAACAACCGCGGCTGTTCCGTCTCCGGCGGGGTGAAGCCGAAGTGTTTGTAGGCGAGAGGGGTCGCCACGCGGCCCTGCTGCGTGCGTTTCATGAAGCCGAGCTGAATGAGGTAGGGCTCGTGGACCTCTTCCAGGGTCTGGCGTTCCTCGCCCACGGCCACCGCCATGGACGACAGCCCCACGGGGCCGCCGGCGAATTTCTCGATCACCGTGGAGATGATCTGCCGGTCCATATCGTCCAGGCCCAGGTCGTCGATGCGGAGGAGCTTGAGGGCGGCGTTCGCCACGTCCCTGGTCACCACGCCGTCGCCCTTCACTTCGGCGAAGTCGCGCACGCGGCGCAGGAGCCGGTTCGCCACGCGGGCCGTGCCTCGGGAACGCATGGCGATCTCCAGGGCGCCGTCGGATTCGATGGGCACGTTGAGAATGCGCGCGGCCCGGACGATGATGCACTCCAGTTCTTCGGGCGAGTAGAAATCAAAGCGGCAGGTGTCGCCGAAACGGGCGCGAAGGGGGGGCGTGAGCAGCCCCTGCCGCGTAGTGGCGCCGATGAGGGTGAAGGGCTTGAGGCCGATCTTCATGGACCGCGCCGTGGGACCTTTCCCGAGCATGATGTCCACCTCGAAGTCCTCCATGGCGGAATAGAGCGTTTCCTCCACGGCATGGTTCAGTCGGTGTACTTCGTCGATAAAAAGCACGTCGAATTCTTCGAGACTCGTGAGGATGGCCGACAGGTCGGCCTGCCGCTCGATGACCGGGCCGGAGGTCTGCTTGATGTCCACGCCCATTTCCTGTGCCAGGATTCGGGCGAGGGTCGTCTTGCCCAAGCCGGGCGGTCCCGCCAGCAGCATGTGGTCGAGCGGTTCGCCCCGGCCCTTTGCCGCCTGGATCGCGATGCGGAGCTTTTCCTTGATGGGCTCCTGCCCCGGAAAATCCTCCAGCCGTTGCGGGCGAATCTGGTCGTCGAAGGCTCCCTCCTCGGGGAGCCGTCCGGGATCGATTACATCGTCGTGGGCCATCTACTTCACCTTTGCCATGGAGCGTAACGCCACACGGACGAGATCCTCGTCGGTGGCCTCCGCGCCCAGTTCCTTCCGCGCTCCGGCGGCCGCGCGCTTCGCTTCCACCGGCGTGCAGCCGAGACTCAGCAGGGCTTCATACACGTCATCGCCCTCGGGCGGCACGTCGACCGCGTCCGGTTCACCCAGCAGGACGCTCAGTTCCGTGTCCTGCCCCAGTTTCGACTTCACCTCGAGGATGATGCGTTGGGCCATGGCCTTGCCCACGCCCGAGACGCGGGTGAAGGCCTTCACGTCGCTCTCCATCACGGCGCGCCCGAACTCCCGCACCGACAGTCCCGACAACACGTTGAGCGCCACCTTGGGCCCGACTTTGTTGATGCCCAGGAGCATAGTGAACAGGGCTTTCTCTTCCTCCCTGAGAAAACCGAAGATCTGGAAGGTATCCTCTCGGATGTGACAGTACGTGAGGAGAGTCACCTCTTGATTGGGCGAGATGCGGCGGTGTACGCAATCCGGCACGAACACCAGGAAGCCCACGCCGTTGACATCCAGCGCAATCGATTCCAACCCCTTATGCGCGACCGTGCCGCGAAGAAATGCGTACATGATTGACCTTATGTATCCAGAATTGGCGAGCGCCTAACCCGGCGGAGCCGGAACCAAGAATCGTCTCCACGGAGAACCGTGGTTCCGATGAAAAGTAGAAGGGGCTTCCAGTTTGCCCCTGGTGGGCCAAGGCCCACCCTTACAATTTCTGGACGACCGGCATCGGGGTTACTATACCGCCTGAACACACGTTCAGGCAATGGGCTTCTTCGCCACCGGCGCGCGCAACAGGTCCAGGAAAGCCTTTTCCGCCCGCGTGCGATAGATGCCCTTGCGTCGGACCGCTCCGATGCTTACCCGCGGCAGTCCCGCGACCTCGCGGGTCACGAGCAACGCATCCCCCGGCGTGACCACCGATTCCGGCAGGAACGAAATCCCCACCCCTTCGGCGATGTACCGCTTGATCACCTCGAATGAACCGCTGTCCAGCACGGTGCGCGGCGTGAAGCCTTTCGTCTGAAAATGACGGCGCAAGAGTCCGCCCGTCCGCGTTCCCTCGTCCAACAGAAGCATGGGCAGCTCGACCAGGTCCGTTAACCGGACCCGGCGTTTTCCGCACAGCGGATGGCCGGCGGGCACGACAAGCCGAAAATGCTCCTCGAAGAGCAAATGCTCCTCCAGTCCGGGATCCTCGACGGGCAAGGTTACGATGCCCAGGTCGATCTCGCCCTGCCGAACCTGCCGCGCGAGTTCTTCCGAATGCCGGTTCGTGAGTACCAGGTGGATGCGCGGCATAACCTCCGCGAAACGCCGCACATAGGGCGGCAGAACGTACATGGCCGTCGTGTCGCTCGTGCCCACCCGCAACTCCCCCACCGCGGTCTCGTCGAAGTCGCGCAATTCCCGCTCCAGCGCCTGGAGCTCCTGCAAGATGTGCCGCGCCCGATCCCGCAGGATCCGGCCCATGGGCGTGGGACGACAGGTCTTGCGGTCGATGAGAACGTGCCCCGTTTCCTCTTCGAGGCTTTTCAACTGCTGGCTTACCGCAGGCTGCGAGCGGTGAACCCGCGCTGCGGCGGAACGGAAACCGCCCGTGTCGAGGATGGCGCAAAAACAGCGTAGGGCGTCGAGGGTCATGGCGACGACTCCTTGGTAAGTAAAGGTCCGCTGGCTGGGATGGACACACACGGTCTTACGCGGTTGTTTTCGTGACCTTTCACCACCCGAAGCAGAAGCGGCCTCCAACCGATTTGAAAGCGGTAAGATCCCGGGGCAACGTTACCGTCATGGCGAGGAAGGCCCGGCGACCATGAATTGCTTCGTCGTTCCTCCTCGCAATAACGATCCAGGCGGGGTAAACAGGTACTGTCTCTACCATACATCAATAAGTTTACCTTATCGAGGCAATCCAAACATTTCATTTGCATTATATCATGGGCGACTATTATCCTCCTCTTGTTCCCGACCGCCAGGGTCCGGGCCAACCAAGCGAAGGAATCCGGTATGGGTGAAGATAAGACAGGGCTGAGTTACCGCGACGCGGGGGTTGATATCGACGCGGCCAATACGGCGCTCAAGACGGTAAAAGGCCTGGTAAAGCGCACGTTTAACGACCAGGTATTGCGGGATATCGGCACCTTTGGCGCCATGTATCAACCCAATCTCAAGGGCATGGAAGAGCCCGTCCTCGTTTCCAGCGTGGACGGCGTGGGCACGAAGCTGAAGCTGGCTTTCATGACGGGCAAGCACGACACGGTGGGTATTGACATTGTTTCCCACTGTGTAAACGACATTCTTGTTCAGGGAGCGCGCCCCCTCTTTTTCATGGACTACCTGGCCGTGGGGGAACTCGACCCGGAGGTCGTGGTGAGTATCGTTCGCGGACTTACCAACGGCTGCCTGCTGGGCGGCTGCGCGTTGATTGGCGGCGAGACCGCCGAAATGCCCAATATGTACCGGCCGGGAGAATACGATCTCGCCGGCACCATCGTGGGCATGGTGGACCGGAAGAAGATCGTCGATGGTTCCTCCATCGAGGCCGGAGACAAGATTATCGGTCTGCCCTCGTCGGGTCTCCATACCAATGGCTACAGCCTGGCGCGCAAGATCTGTTTCGAGGTGGCCGGACTCGGCCCGGACGATGAAATGCCGGGCGTGGGCCGGACGGTGGCGGAGGCCCTCATGGAGCCCCATCTCAGCTATGCCAAGCTCATGCAGATCGTGATGAAGGTGGTCGAGGTGCGGGGCATGGCCCACATCACCGGCGGTGGCATCACGGAGAACTTTCCCCGCGTGCTTCCCGAAGGCCTGGGCGCCGTCATCGACCTGGGCGCCTGGACCGTGCCGCCTTTGTTCCGTTTCCTGGGGGAAACCGGCAACGTGGCGGACATGGAGATGCTTCGCACCTTCAACATGGGCCAGGGCTTCCTCGTGGTGGTTCGGGCAGACCAGGCGGAAAAGGCCCTGGAAACCATCGATCTGGCGGGACAGTCCGCCATGATAGTGGGCGAGGTCATCCCGGGGAACGGCACCGTGGAGTACAAAGGGGCGTTGAATTATGGCTGAGCGTATCGAAGTGGCCATCCCGGCGGACCGCCCCGACCCGGCGGGTGACGCGCTGGCCAGCCGCCTGGCGGAAGATTTGGGGATTCGCGCCGAGGCCATCCGCATTCTCCACGTCTACACGATCAACGCCGATCTTTCCGGGGAAGAACTGGAGCGGGTCCGTGTCGAGTTGTTCACCGATCCGGTCATCGAGGAATCCGCGTTGAACCGCTCCCTCGCCCGGAACTATGACTATCTCATCGAGGTGGGCTTTCGCCCCGGGGTCACGGACAACGTGGGCAAAAGCTCGGTGGTGGGCATACAGGACACGCTGGGCCGCAAGCTGGCCGAGGGCGAAGCGGTCTACAAGTCCACCCAGTACGCCCTGAAAGGGGTCAACGAGGCGGAGGCCCGGCGCATCGCCCGGCGTGCCCTGGCCAACGATCTCATCGAACAGTGGGCGCTCAAGTCACGCGAAGAGATGGGGGTCCACGGCGACGCGCCCCTGCTCGATCTGCCCATCGTCACCGACCGCAGTGATCCGGTGATCCACGAGATTAACCTGGAACGGGCGGATGAGGCGCTTGCCGCGCTCAGCCGCGAAATGACGCTGGCCCTCGACGTGGACGAAATGAGGGCAATCCGGGACCATTACCGCGATGGAACGACGGCCGCGCACCGGCGCGGGGCGGGACTTCCCCCCCACCCCACGGACATTGAGCTGGAGATCATCGCCCAGACCTGGTCCGAGCACTGCAAGCACAAGATCTTTTCCGCCCTCATCGAATATACCGACGCCGAGGGAAAGACGCGCACCATCGACGGCCTCTTCAAGACCTTCGTGAAGGGCGCCACGGACGACGTGGCGAAGCGTATCGACTGGCTGGTAAGCGTCTTTCACGACAACGCGGGCATCATCCGCTTTGACGAGCAATTCAATTTCGCCCTCAAGGCGGAAACCCACAACAGTCCCTCCGCCCTGGACCCCTACGGCGGCGCCATGACGGGTATCGTGGGGGTAAACCGCGACATCCTGGGCGCGGGCCTGGGCTGCAAGTGCATCTTCAACACCGATGTTTTCTGCTTCGCCACGCCCTACTTCGACGGAACCATTCCCGAGCGCCTGCTCCATCCCCGCCGCGTCCTGCGGGGGGTCCACGCGGGCGTGCGGGACGGCGGAAACGAAAGCGGCATTCCCACCATCAACGGCGCCATCGTCTTCCACGAGCGTTTCCTGGGCAAACCCCTCGTCTTCTGCGGCACGGGCGGTCTCATCCCGCGGACGATCAACGGACGACCCACCGAGACCAAGGAAGCCCGTCCCGGGGACCTCATTGTCATGACGGGCGGCCGCATCGGCAAGGACGGCATCCATGGCGCGACCTTTTCCTCGGAGGAATTGCACGAAGGATCGCCCGCCACGGCCGTGCAGATCGGCGACCCCATTACCCAGCGCAAGATGGCCGATTTCCTCTTCGAGGCGCGTGACCTGGGACTCTACAGCAGCATTACCGACAACGGCGCGGGGGGACTGTCGTCCAGCCTGGGCGAGATGGCCCGCGATCCCGGCGGCGCGCGGATTCACCTGGACAAGGCCCCCCTCAAGTATCCCGGCCTCGCCCCCTGGGAGATTTTCCTCTCCGAGGCACAGGAACGGATGAGCTTCGCCGTGCCTCCGGAACACATCGACGCCTTTCTCGACCTGGCCGCGCGGCGCGAGGTGGAGGCCACGGTGCTGGGCGAATTCACCGACAGCGGGTACCTGGAGTGCTTCCACGAGGGCAAGCGGATCGCCTCCCTCTCCATGGACTTCCTCCACGACGGCGTGCCCCGGATGCGCCTGAAGGCGAAGATTGAGCCGCCCGCGCTCCGGCCCGAGGTGATCGTGGAAGACACGGACCTCACGGCGGAACTTAAAGCGGTCCTGGGCGCGCTCAACGTGGCGAGCAAGGAAAGCTTCGTGCGCATGTATGACCACGAAGTGCAGGGGCAAAGCGTCCTCAAGCCCTTCCAGGGCGCGGACCACGACGGCCCCGGCAACGCGGGGGTCATCCGGCCCGTGCCCGGTTCGAGGAAGGGCATCGCCGTGGCCTGCGGGATTACGCCACGCTACAGCGACATCGACACCTACCACATGATGGCCTGCTCCATCGACGAGGCGGTGCGGAACCTCGTCGCCGTGGGCGCGAAAATGGGCGCCATCGCCGGGCTGGACAACTTCTGCTGGCCCGATCCCGTGGAGAGTGAAAAGACGCCCGACGGCCGGCACAAACTCGCCCAACTGGTGCGCACCTGCGAGGCCCTGTACGAGGTCTGTACCGCCTACGATATCCCTCTCATCAGCGGCAAGGACAGCATGAAAAACGACTACAGCATCGGCGGCACGCGAATCTCCATTCCGCACACGGTGCTCTTCACCGCCGCCGCCATCATCGACGACGTGGAGAAAGTGGTGTCCATGGACGTGAAACGTCCCGGCGACGCGGTCTATGTCCTGGGCGAGACCCGGGACGAGCTGGGCGGCAGCGAATACCTCGCCCTGCACGGCCAGCTCGGGGTCAACGTGCCCAGGGTCAACCCGGTGGTCGCCCGCGCCCGCTACAGCGCCCTGTCCCGCGCCATCGCCGAGGGACTCGTGGCCTCCTGTCATGACTGCTCCGACGGCGGCCTTGCCGTGGCCCTGGCGGAAAGCGCTTTCGCCGGTGGCTTCGGCATGAAACTCGATCTCGCGCCCCTCGGATTGGAAAGCAGTATCGCCGCCCTCTTCAGCGAATCCCAAAGCCGTTTCGTGGTCACCGTGCCGCGGGGGAAAAGCGAAGCCTTCGAGCAGCAACTCAACGGCCACGGTTTGTTCCGGATCGGTGACGTGGTGGACGACGAGCGATTGCGGATTACCTGCCGAAAGGGTCTCCAGGTGGACGCCTCCCTGGCGGAGTTGAAAGCAGCCTGGCAAAAGCCCCTGGGTTGGTAAACCGGCGGCCGCCAAGAGCAATGGAAAAGAATCAGCCATGGATGTACACGCACTTATCCTGACGGGCTTCGGCATCAACTGCGAAGCGGAGACGGGCAACGCCTTCGAGCGGGCCGGAGCCAAAGCGAAACTTGTTCACTTGAACGACCTGGCGGCCGACCCCGCCATGCTCCGGGCGTTCCACATCCTGGCCGTGCCGGGCGGCTTCTCCTTTGGCGACGATGTCGCCTCGGGCCGCATTCTCGCCAACCGTCTCCGCTACCGGCTCGGCGGGGCCATCAAAGGTTTCGTTGACGACGGAAAGCTGGTCGTTGGTATCTGCAACGGCTTCCAGGTGCTCGTGAAAATGGGGATTCTGCCCCTTTTTGACGGGGATTTCGCCCAGGAAACCACCCTGACCCACAACGATTCAAGCCGTTTCGAGGATCGGTGGGTGCATCTGAAGAAAGAGCCCGCGACCCCGTGCGTGTGGCTGAAGAACATGGATAGCCTGGAGGCGCCCATCCGCCATGGCGAGGGCAAGTTCATTCCCCGGGATGACACGGTGCTTGAGCGCCTGAAGGCCAACGGCCAAATCGCGCTGCGTTACGCCACGGCCGAGGGCGCGCCCGCACGGGGAGCCTATCCCGCCAATCCCAACGGGTCCGTGGACGACATCGCCGGTATTTGCGATCCTTCGGGGCGCGTCTTCGGGCTCATGCCCCACCCCGAAGCCTTTATCGACCGTACCAACCACCCCCGTTGGACCCGCGAGGAGCTGCCGGAAGAAGGCGCGGGTCTTCAGCTTTTCCGCAACGCCGTGGCCTATGCCGCGAAGAAGCTGGTTTGATCGGGCGGGATGGACCCAGTGGACGGAGTGGACACAATTTCTCGTCCACCATGTCCACTACGTCCACCACCAGCCAACCTTACTTTTCCAGCCGTTCCAGTGACACGTTTCTGAACTCGATGGGCGTGCCCTCGCTCTGAAGGCCGATGTAGCCCTTCGTCACCGTGGTCTCCGAGGCGTGGTTCTGGAGCTTGCCGTTCACGTAGGACTTGATGGTGTCGCCCCGGCACTCGATGACATAGGTGTTCCATTCCCCGAGCGGTTTTTCCGTGGAGTCGCTCATCTTCGGCACACGCCGTTCGTCCTTGTTGGTGTGTTCCTTGAAATCGGTGCCGCCAATCACCCAGAAGTCCGCCGCATTGCCGCTCAGAAGCTGGCATTCGATGGACTTGGGCCACACGTCATCCACATCCTGTATGTGAAGCAACACCCCGCTGTTTCCCCCGGAGCCCGGCCAGCGCCACTGCACGGTGAGACGATAGTCCGAATACTTTTCCCGCGTGCGGATATAGCCCGGCGACGCGCCAGTGCAATGAATCACGCCATCCTTGACCGACCAGATATCACGGGGGTTGACGTTCTTGTCCTTGAGATAGGGTTTCCAGCCTTCCAGGTTTTTTCCGTTGAACAGCTTTACCGTATTCCTCTTTTCGGACTTCGCGCCGTGCGAACCTTCCTCGGCCCAGGGCGCCCACGAACAAAGCACCATGGCCAGCAAAACAGCAACCATCCTTTTCATCATCCGACTCCCTTTGATGTTGTTGAGGAGAACCTGGCACCCGACCATGATGCCTTATTTCATGGGTCGCCGCAAGTACGTCTCGCGGCGAAATGGCATGACACGAGACTTCCTGCTATGATGCCGGGAATGTTTCAGGGGGGATGCGCCGCTGGACGAACGATGGAGATTGCCTGTCATGATCATTGGAACCGCCTTTCTGCTGACCGGCCTCATGGCCGCCACGCCTGTCCTGGATAACGCCATGCCCGTTCACATCGTGGGTCCCTGGACCATTGAAGTCGGCCCGGGCGTGGTCAAGGGCATCAACGGTCAGGTGGAACTTACGAAGTCGGAGATTTTCAAGATCCCGGCGCCCGTGCCCGTGACCATCAAAGAGGAGGCCTATCCCCACCTGCGTGTCTTCAATCCGAAAACAGGCGGCTGGACGCGCGGGGAACGGCTGAAAGCGCTTATCGCGCAGGAGTGTACGGCCACCGGCGCCCTGGTGCCCGCCTCGGTGGTGGTGAAATCGGCGGACCGAAGTGTCGTCTACGAACGGGGCAAGGATTATGAACTGGATGATTCCTGGGCCACCCTGGGCCGCCTCGAAGGCGGACGCATCGGCGCGGACACGGCGGTGCTGGTGGACTACACCTACTTTCCCGAGCAATTGCATGCCGTACTCTATGGCGACGGGGGCACCCGACTGGCCTCGGGAAAACCGGGACTCGCCGTTATTCATCCCCCCATGCACAAGCGGGGGGAAAAGGCCCTGGTCACGGTTTGGACCCATGGCAACATGGACAAGCTCACGGAAGAAAACATCTTCCCCTTGAGTCCTTCCATGAAGAAGATGCTGCCCGATGACCCGGAGGAGGACGCCCTGCGTCACTTCCCCAAGACGCTCGCCAAGCTGCGCGCGGGCGAGAAGGTCCGTATCGTGGCCTGGGGGGACAGTGTGACCGTGGGCGGCGGCGTCCTGCCGGACAAGAGCAAACGCTACCAGGACCAGTTCCTTGCCATGCTCATGGAACGTTTCCCACGCGCCGAAATTGAAATGATCACGGCCGGCTGGGGCGGCTCCAGCAGCGCCCAATGGCTCAAACAGCCCGAGGGCGCCGAACACAATTTCCAGCGGGACGTACTGGATCCCAAGCCCGACCTGGTAACCATCGAGTTTGTAAACGACGCCTATCTCACCGAGGACCAGACGGTGGAACACTACAAGATGCTCCTCGACCGCATCCGGGGCGCGGGGGCGGAGTTGATCGTGTTGACGCCCCATCTCGTCCGACCGGACTGGATGGGCGTGGACTCGGTGAAGTTCGACGACGACCCCAGGCCCTACGTGAAGGGGCTTCGCCGCTTCGCCAGGGAGTACGACGTGGCGCTCGCGGACGCCTCGGTGGAATGGTGCAAGCTGTGGCGCATCGGTATCCCTTATCCCACCCTGCTTGGGAATGCCATCAACCATCCCGACGAGCGGGGACATCGTATATTCGCCAAAGCACTGCTCAAGCTCTTCCCCACATGGTAACGGCCCGTCAGATCACACCAGGTCGCAGGCCTCGGCGGGCATCCAGTGCGCGTCCTTTCCCCGCCACTTCACGTTACAACCGATGGGGTTGGTAAGCGGCGTGGTGACGGGCTTGCCGGCAAGCAGTTCTTCGAGGGCGTTGTCGAGGTCATTGACGGTCATCTTGTCCGTCTCGCGGGGGTTGTCCACGCCGCGCCCCGTGTATACCAGTTTCCGGTCGGCGTCGAAAACGTAAAAATGGGGGGTGCGCAGGGCGCCGTAGGCACGGGCCACGTCCTGTGAATTGTCGCGGCAGTAGACCCAGGGAAAACCGTGTTCCTCCATGCGCGCCACCATGTGGTCGAAGGCGTCGGTGGGGTGGTTTTCCGTTTCGTTCGCGTTGATGCCGACGAAGGCCACCCCTTGCGGCGCGAAACGCTCCACCGTCTTCCGGGTAACCTCGTCGCTGCCCGTGACGAAGGGGCAATGGTTGCAGGTAAAGAACACGACCAGCGCCTTCGCGTCGCTGAAATCAGCCAGTGAATAGGTCTTGCCGTCCGTGGCGGGCAGATGGAAATCCGGGGCCTGCGCGCCCAATTCAAGGGTGAATGCCATGATGGATTCCTTTCTTCTTCCGGTTCATGTCCATGGTCCACGTCAAACACCGAACAGGCGTGGCATCCTTATCCACACCCACCAGGCGTATTCCGAAAAGGTATCGGCAACCGGGCCGTCGAAAAAAAGGGAAACAATGAAGCCCGCAATGACCACAACGATAGCGATGGCCGTAAGCACGCGCGTAATATCAAGCGGCGCCATCGGGCTGTTCCTGTCCGAAGTAAAAAACCCCATTGTTTTCCTATCCTCCCCCTTGACCGAACCGCGATCCGTCGGCTTCCGGTTTGAGCTTTCATCAATCTACCACATTGTGCGGGGCAAATCATCCGCGGCGACCGGGCACGCCCACGCGAGAAAGTGAATCGGCAGACCAGGGTAGAATGGACGAACACGGACCGTGTGCGTCCGTGTGTTGCCACTGATGGTGGACCAAGGCCCACCCTTACAGGATTGAGCTTGTCGGCACCCTCCCTCCCTACGTTAAAAAGCGAAGCAGCAGGGTGAGTGTACCCGCGCTGAAAAGGGTGGTCCAGAAGACGCCCTGTGAGGCCAACTCGGCGTCCTCGCCATACTCGGAGGCGAGGATATACACGTTCACCGCAATGGGCAGGCCCGCCATGGCGACGAGGACGGCGGAAAGCGTGCCGTGGATTTCGAATAGGGTGACCAGCGCCAGCGCCAGGACGGGGCTGACGGCGAGGCGCATGATCACCAGCGCGCCAAGGGGACGCAGTCCGTCGCCAAAGCGAATCCGCGACAGT
>JAJRTN010000158.1 GCA_024278275.1 Candidatus Hydrogenedentota bacterium | reverse complement strand
TTGCCCGGTCTTGGACAGGCCCCTTAACCGGGCAACAGGAAAACGGGAGACCTGATCCCCAAAAAAGGTGTTTTCAGAAGGAAAGAACCCTATTCTATGCGGGTCGAAGCGTTACGGCGATTCTGTCTTGGACAGCAGTGACAATAAGCATCTGTTTCCAAAACCGCTGGATGAGGTGATGAGCAAGGTTTGGGGGTATGCCTCCAACGAAGCCAGGCATGGAAAAGAAGACCGCAATCTGACACGGGCGGAGGCCCAACTGATTCTCGGTCTTTCTTCATCTGTGGCCATGTACTTGGTTCAAAAGGACAATGCCCGTGACGGGTGACCCGCCGATGATGAAAGCTGTCCCGAACAATATCCAAGCCGTTGCTTCCGATCTCACATTCGTCGATTTCACGGGCGTTGAAAAGTATGCCAAGACCCACCCGAGGGCTGCTCGCTATCTGGCTTCGATCAAATCGCTCAAAGAGATGTCAAACATAGACAAGGACGCCCTGAAGAATCTCTGTACGAGGACAAACGTTAGTCTTGAAAAAGCCAACGGGCAACTCGTCGTGCAAGATAGAGACGTCATGGGATTCCTCGAAGTGCTGGATCGCCGTCGTTACGAGGTCGAATTAGTGAAGAATTTACCCGAGCAGTTTAGAGCACCAAGCCGACAGAAGATTGGGAACTAAGGCACCATGAACATTCCACCTACAAGCATCGAACAAGACGGTCCCGGCATCGACCTGTCCAATCAGCCCGAGGGCATCGCAATCCGGATGGCGGATCCCGTGTCGGATTTTACGTATGCGCGGAATGCGGTCACGTTGACCTTTGATCTGTCGGGGACGGTGACGGCGCGGTTGTCGTTCGCGGCGATGGAGTCTTGGGAAGAATGAAGGGAGAGCGACATGCTGGTCTATGTGGATACATCGGTGTTTGGCGGGGTCTTTGATGTGGAATTTGAGCGGGCTTCCCGTGCGTTTTTTGATCGGGTTCGTGAGGGCGTGTTCGAGGCAGTGATTTCCGCGCTTGTGTTGGAAGAACTGAAGCTGGCGCCAGCGCGGGTGCGGGCGTTTTTCGCGGAATTGGAGCCTTTGTTTGTGCGCGTGGATACGGGCGAGGCGGCGTATGATCTCCAGGAAGCTTACCTCGATGCGCATGTGGTCAGTCGAAAATACGAAACAGACGCCCTGCATGTTGCAACGGCCACGGTTCGGGGTTGCCGGGTGATTGTCAGTTGGAATTTCCGGCATATTGTCCATTTCGAGAAGATTCCATTGTATAATGGTGTGAACATGGCGCGTGGATTCCCGCCCATTGCGATACATACCCCCCAGGAGGTGATCTCTTATGACGACGACCAAGAAGAAAGCCTTTGATTGCGTGGAAATGATGCATACGGGTGGTTTGCGCATCCACGAAGAATTGAAGGGCAAGACGCGCGAAGAAAAACTTGCGTATTGGCGCGAACGTGACGAAGCGACCCGGCGGGAGCATCCGCGACTCCGCGAATTGGACCATGCGGAGCACATGGCCAAGTGAAGCCTATCGGGTATGTGTCTGAGCAGGCAGGCGTTTTTCCTTCGGTGGAATACACGCCATCTCGCCGTGTTGAAAGAGGCTGCAAGCCTGTTCCACGGCTTTTGTTCACGTGCGGAGCGTTGGAATAGAGCGCTGAACGCGAAAGGGGGACCGAACCATGAACATTCCACCGACAAGCATCGAACAAGACGGCCCCGGGGATTGCCTATGGCCCGGCCTTCCGTATCCGCTTTGGCCAGTATGACAACCAACCGGCGTTTCGGGACGGGATCGCCTTGAGCGGGATCGTGTTGACAGGGAAGCTGGATCGGGCGGTGGTGTGGCTGGACGTGAACTATACGGGCGAGGAACTGGGGACGGAGACGAAGCCCTATAACACGCTGTCGGAAGCGGTGGCCGCGGTGGATTCGGGGGGCATGATCAAGATCAAGGGGGACATCGCGACGATCACCGAACCCATCCGGATCACCAAGCCGGTACGGATTGAAGCGGGGTAATGGGAAGCAATCAGTTGGATGCACAGAATCGGGTGGGGACTCACACGGACAAGTGAAGAAATATGTCCGTATCTGTCCATTCCCCCTATGGCCGGGTAATCGTCCCGTCGGGCAGGCGGGCCATGGTCCATTCCGTCACCTTGTCTTCGCAGGGGTATTTCGCGGCGAGGGTTTCGTCGATCTCGATGCCGAGGCCCGGGCGTTCATTCGGGTAGGCGTAGCCTTCGCGCACTTGGGGCAGACCGGGGAACATGGCTTCCTCCAGTTCACTTCGGAAGGCCCATTCCTGGATGCCGAAGTTGTGGAGATGAACGTCCATGTGGACGTTGGCGGCCATGCCCACGGGCGACACGTCGCAGGGGCCGTGGAAGGCCGTGCGCACGCCGAAGCTGTCACAGAGATGGCCCAGCTTCAGGCACGGCGTGATGCCACCCACGTCGGAGGGGTGGACCCGGATGAAGTCGATGAGTCGTTGCGAGATGAGCGACAGGCTCTCGCCGGGGTGTACGAAGAGTTCGCCCATGGCCAGCGCCGTGGCGCATTGGCCGCGCACCGTGCTGAACCAGCCCATGTCCTCGGGCGCGAAGAGGTCTTCCAGGAAATACAGCCGCATGGGTTCCAGCGCCTTGGCCAGCCACACGCCGTCAATGGGGGCCAGGCGTTCATGCACGTCGTAGAGCAATTCCGCATCCGTTGGCAGCACCTCGCGCAGGTGGGCGAAGAGTTCCGGCACGAGATACAACTTTTCTTTGGGATTGCAGTATTGTCCGGGAAACGCGCCGGGCGGCGGCCCATTCTTTTCCCAACTGACGCCACGGTATCCGCCCACCTGGCAGCGGATGTGGCGGAAGCCCTGCTCGTAATAGGCCCGCGCACGGTCGGCCACCTCGTGCTTGTCCTTGCCGTCGGCATGGACATAGACCGCCGCCGCCGGCCGGCTCATGCCGCCCCACAGTTCATAACAGGGAACACCCAGCATCTTCCCCTTGATGTCCCACAGGGCCATGTCGATGCCACTCACGGCGTTATTGAGGACAGGACCGTTCCGCCAATAGCCGTTTACCATGGAGGACTGCCATATATCTTCAATAGAGGCGGGGTCCCTGCCGATCATGAAAGGCTTCACATGCTTCTCGATGCAGGCTTCCACCGCCCGGTACCGCCAACTGAAGGTGGCGCAACCCAGCCCATGGATTGCCGGATCCGAGGTCAACACTTTCACGATCACCAGCGGCAGCCCCTTGGGTTGGGTCAGGATCGTTTTCACATCGGTAATCGTCAGCTTGTTCATATGAAGATTCCCGGGGGTGTCAGTTGCGCCGTGAGGCCGCCGTCCACATGGAGCACTTGCCCCGTGATGTAGGCCGCGGCGTCGGAGGCCAGGAAGGCCACCGCCGCGCCCATCTCCTCCGGACCGCCGAGCCGGCCCAGGGGAATGCCCCTGGCCCTCCGGTCGAAAGCGGACCGGGTTCGTTCGTTGGTGGTGACACTGAAGGTCGCGCCCGGGGCCACGGCATTCACCCGGATGCCATGGGGCGCGAGGTCCAACGCCATGGATCGGGTCAGCGTGTTGATGGCACCGTTCGACGCGTCGTAACCGGAAAGGCCCCGGTGGCTTCGCGTCGCGCCGACGGACGATATATGGATGATGCCGCCGCCGCCATGATCGGCCATGTGCCGCGCGGCGAACCAACTGGGACCGTAGACCATGTGGACATTGTCCACCAGCGATTGCCGGTACCACGTTTCATCGAGTTCGAGGAAAGGTCTGGAGCGAAGCTGAGCCGCGTTATTCACCAGCAGATCCACCGCGCCGAAGGTATCGACGGCGGTCTCTACCAACCGTTGCGCGTCCTCCCGCCGTGTCAGGTCCGCCGTAACCCAGCACACTTCCATGCCGTCCTCGATCAACGTCGCGGCGAAGGCCCTTCCCCGTTCCTCCGACCGGGCCGCGAGCACCAGCCGCATCTTCTGGCGGCCCAGCTCGCGGGCGATGCCGCAACCAATGCCCCGGCTGCACCCCGTGACGAGGGCGGTCTTCCCCGCAAGGTTCGGAAACAGCGCCGTGACAGGATCATGGGGGCGCTCGGTCAGATCATCCATGGGATCCCTCCTTGTGGTCAGGGCATGACCATAGCCAACGGAAGGCGCGCCGGGCAACCTGCGGCGCATCCGGTAGGGGCAG
This sequence comes from Candidatus Hydrogenedentota bacterium, assembly GCA_024278275.1. Lineage (GTDB taxonomy): Bacteria > Hydrogenedentota > Hydrogenedentia > Hydrogenedentales > JAJRTN01 > JAJRTN01. The sequence continues at coordinate 53,312 of JAJRTN010000158.1, read as the reverse complement.
GCGCCCGATTGCCCGTTAAACCGGGGTGCCATGCGGATGGCGAAAACAAGTAGGCCCCAATGTTGCATAAGGATCAAGCCGCATTGGACAATCCCCAGCCCCGTAATGCAGACTGGGTGGCACACAACCCTTGGAGACCCGGCTCGATGAGCGCACTCTTTCCCTTCGCTTTCCTTCCCTTCGCCGCCATGTCGAGCGTGGGCGCGGGTTCCCATGCCGTCGCCCCTTTGCGCGTGTATGTCGGGACCTATGCGCGGGGCGAAGAAAGGGGGATTTATCTCCTGGAGTTTCGTTCCGACACCGGCCAACTGACTTACAGGGGCCGTGTCTGTGAGACCGAATCCCCCAGTTTCCTGGCCATGCACCCAAACCAGCCCGTTCTCTACGCCGTCAATGAAACGGTGCGTCCCGAAGGCACGGTCGGCGCCTATCGCGTCGATTCCGAGGGCGGTGGCCTCACACTGATCAATGAGCAGCCCTCCGGGGGCGCCACGCCGTGCCACCTCGCAGTCGCGCCCTCGGGAAAGCATGTGGCCGTGGCCAACTATTCGAGCGGCACCGTGGCCCTTTTTCCTATTCTGCCCGGCGGTGGACTGGGCGAAGCGAGCGCGGTAATTCAACACGAGGGCCATGGCGTGAACCCCCGGCGGCAGGAAGGGCCCCACGCCCATTCGGTCAATTTCGACGCGGCGGGCCGTTTCGTCCATGCCGCGGACCTGGGGGTGGACAAGTTGTTCATCTACCGCTACGACCCCGATCATGGAACGCTGACGCCCGGCGATCCGCCTTTCGTGGCTTTTGCGCCGGGGGCGGGTCCGCGCCATCTCGCGTTTCATCCTTCGGGCCGCTACACCTACGTGGTCAATGAACTGGATAATACCGTGACCGCTTTTCGGGGAACGAAATGTATCGGATCGGTTTCAACGCTTCCCGCCGATTTCGATGGCGAAAGCCATACGGCGGAGATCCGCGTACACCCATCCGGACGCTTTCTCTACGCCTCCAACCGGGGTCACGACAGTATCGCCGTGTTCTCCATCGACGGGGCCGACGGCAAACTCACTCCCCTGGAGCACACGCCCACGGGCGGCAAAATCCCGCGCAACTTCAATATCGATCCCACGGGCCGCTACCTTCTCGCCGCCAACCAGGAATCGAGCAGCATCGTCGTGTTTCGCATCGACCCTGAAAGCGGCCTGCTCAACCCCACGGGCCGGAGCGTATCGGTGCCTTCGCCTGTTTGTATTCTTTTTGCTATAGTGCCGGGGATTTTCGTGAATAATCGTGACGGGGAGGGTGTACATGCACTGGATTGACTGGACCATTCTCTTGGGTATGACTGCGGTCATTTGCGTCGTGGCCTACCAGACGCGGAAATACACCCGGAGCGTGGCGGATTTTCTCGCGGCCAACCGGTGCGCGGGGAAATATGTTCTCGGCGTGGCCGATGGCATCGCCGGCCTCGGGGCCATCACGGTGGTCGGTTTTTTCGAGATGTACTACAAGGCCGGTTTCTCCGCGGTGTGGTGGGGCGCCATGATGATGCCCTTCGGGTTGATCATCGCCCTCAGCGGCTGGGTGCAGTACCGGTATCGCGAGACCCGCGTGCTCACCATGGCGCAGTTCATGGAAATGCGCTATAGCCGGCGTTTCCGCATTTTCGCGGGCATCATGTCCTTCTTTTCGGGCATCATCAATTTCGGTATTTTCCCCGCGGTGGGGGGGCGTTTTTTCCAGTACTTCTGCGGTCTTCCCCCTTACCCCGTATCCCTGGGCTTCGCGGAGATCGACCTCACCTTCGCGGCCATCATGGCGGTGCTGCTCACGATTTCATTGGCTTTTACCTTCATGGGCGGTCAGATTGCCGTGATCGTGACGGACTTCGTACAGGGCGCTTTCAGCAATATCGCTTTCTTCGTGCTCGCCGTCTACATCCTCTTTTTCCGCTTCGATTGGTCCACCATGCTGGAGGCCTTCTCCGCGGCGCCCGCCGATGCCTCTCTCATTAATCCCGCCCACAGCAGCGGCACGGAAAACTTCAGCGCGTCCTACTTCCTCGTGGGGCTTTTCGGGGCTTTTCTCAACGCCATGGCCTGGCAGGGGAGCCAGGGGTATTTCGGATGTGCCACAACACCCCATGCCGCACGCATGGGACGCGTCGTCGGGCAACTCCGCCCCCTGGTGCAGAACACGGCCATCGTCCTGCTGGTGTTGGCCGCCTACACCTTCCTGCACCACGCGAGTTTCGCCCAGGACGCCCTCGGGGCCGAACAGGTGCTCGACGGCATCAACAGCGAGACCATCCGCGGCCAGCAAACCGTCACCGTGGCCCTGGCGCACCTGCTGCCCACGGGTTTGTTGGGCCTCCTCGCCGCCGTCATGTTCGCCGCCTTCGTTTCCACCCATGACACCTACCTGCATTCCTGGGGCAGCATCTTCATCCAGGATGTCCTTCTTCCCATACGACTCATGATCCGGGGCGATGACACCCCCATTTCCGAGAAAACCCACATGAAGATGCTGCGTTATTCCATTCTCGGCGTGGCCCTCTTCATTTTCCTCTTCAGCCTTTTCTTCTCCCAGCAACAGGACATCCTTATGTTCTTCGCCCTTACCGGGACCTTCTACCTGGGCTGGGCCGGATGGGCCATTTGCGGCGGCCTCTATTGGAGCCGGGGCACCACCCCCGGGGTGTGGGCCGCCGCGCTCACGGGCCTGGCCCTCTCCATCGGCGGCTGGTTCATCACGTACCACTGGGACACCTTCCGGGCTTTTCTCGAAGCGTTGAACCCGGCCTTGTGGACGAAGGCGGAAAACGGGTGGCCCGATCTGGCCGGCGACAAGTGCCCCATCAACGCCCAGATCCTTTTCTTCTGGAGCATGCTCATCACCGGCATTGTCTACGTCGTCGTCTCCCTGCTCTCCGGCAAAGACCCCTTCAACATGGACCGCATGCTTCACCGCGGCAGCTATGCCGTCGAGGGCGGGGAACAGCCGGTTCGGGGCTGGCGGGCCCTCAAGATGGACCACAAATTTGCCCTGGACGACAAAATACTCTATGTCGCTTCCCTGATTTACACCCTCGCCATTTTCGCCGTTTTCATCGTCCTTACCGTGGTCTTCACTGTTTTCGGCATCGATTTCGGCGACGGATTCTGGGGCGTCCTGTGGTATTGGTACGCCCTGGGAACCGTGCTTGGGGGCGGCGTCATTCTCGTCTGGCTCACGTGGGGGGGAATTCGGGACCTGCGCCGTCTCTTCAGGGATCTGTCGCGGGTCAGGCGCAATGCCAGTGATGACGGTACCGTCGTGGCGGGCCAGGCCCTGGCGGACCTGGAATCCGTGGATACCGGGGAAAATGACCGTTCTACAAACGGTAAAAAGGAGTAAACACCATGGCTGGAAAAACGCAGATTTGCCAAGCCCTGCTCTTTGTCCTGTTCTTCACGGGTGGTGTTAGCGTTGCGGAGAACGAGAATCCGGCGGGCCGCCCCGTCATGATCGCCCTCTACACGGAGACGCCCATAACCGTGGACGGCAAGTTGGACGACCCCGTCTGGGACAAGGCTCCCGTCTATCCCCTCCACCTGGCCGATGACAGGGATCCGAACGGCCTGGACAAGGTACAGGAGCCCGGGGAAGCACGGTTGGCCTGGGACGAAAACAATCTCTATGTCGCGGTTCACTACTTCGACAGCGATGTGGTCGCCGAGGGGAAAAAGGACAACGAAATGCACTGTTTCAAGGGCGATGTGGGAGAGGTGTTCATCAAGAACGAACACCACACCGTCTACTGGGAGTTATATGTTACCCCCCATGGGAAGAAGTCCACCTTCTTTTTCCCCGGTTGGGCGCGCAGCCTCCCCAGTTCTTTTGAATACAAGATGAAACTCCCCGTGGCGGCCCGGGTGGAGGGCACCCTGAACGACTGGACCGACCGGGATCAGGGTTGGGTGGGGGAAATGGCCATCCCACGGGGCGAATTGGCGCGCCAGGGCGTCCCATTTCCAAGTGACGGCTGGACCATTCTCGTCGCACGGTACAACTATGGACGATACTTGGACAAACAGGGGCCTGAATTGACCATGACGCCCCGTCTGCCCAAAACCAACTACCACGACCTCCCGAACTACGCCCGGTTGGAATTGAAGCGCTCCCTTCCGGGAAGCCCATAGTTGAAAGATAACCGTTCACGGTCCTTCCTTCTTCCACAGCCGAGGGCGACTGTGGGCCGTACGCGAACCGGGGACCGTGGGGCCGACAGGTCTCAGTTTAATGCAGGCTGTCGGTCTGAAAACCGTTCATCGTGGTGGGGTGTGCTTTCATTCGTGGCAAGAAGTATTGAACGGAACCAGGGGTGGAACCCTTGCGGGTTCCACAGCCGAGGGCGGCTGTGCTACATTCAATAAGACCCCTGCGCAGGGAACGGTATGGGGGAAGACGTGGTCATGACGCGGACGCGCAAGACGAGGGTATTCAAAAGCGGCGGCGGTTGGTGAGCGGAAGGTGGTTTCACTGCCTCCCCGCCGGTAATACTGAAGAAAGGCATTGCCTGAAGAAGGTGATCTCACCAGGTTCCCGCAATGACGCGGGATATGGGGAAGATCCCAGGGCATAAAGGAGACCCTAATCATGAACGAGACCAGTTCAAGGCGTTCCTTCCTGAAAACCACCGCCACCGGCGCGGCCCTGCTCGGCATGGGGCCCCTTGCCTCGGCAAAAGAGAAACCCATTGCGGGTTTCGAAGACACCGACAGCACCCTTCAGAAGAACAAGGTCTGGCAGCCCGTGTCCGACCGGAAGGTTCGCGTGGGCATCGTCGGCTACGGCGTGTGCAAATTCGGTGCCGCTTTCGGCTTCCAGGATCATCCCAACGTGGAGGTGGTGGCCGTGAGCGACCTTTTTCCCGACCGTTGCCAGGGATTGGCCGATGCCTGCCGTTGCGACAAGAAATATCCCTCGCTCGAAGAACTGGTGAAAGACGACAGCATCGAGGCGGTTTTCGTTGCTACCGATGCCCCCAGTCACCCGCGCCATTGCATGGACGTGCTGCGCCACGGCAAGCACGTGGCCTGCGCGGTACCGGCCGCGTGGGGTTCGTTGGAAGAGGCCGAGGCGCTCTACGATGCCGTCAAAGCCTCGGGCCTCAAGTACATGATGTTCGAGACTTCCACCTTCCACAATGACCTGTACGCCATACGCCAACTCTACAACGCCGGTAAATTCGGCAAAATGGTATACAGCGAAGGCGAGTATTTCCATTATGCAGTCGGGCAAATCCCCTCCTACAAAGGCTGGCGCGTCGGCGCCCCGCCCCAGTGGTATCCGACCCACTCCAACGCCTACTATGTGGCCGCCACGGGCGGGAGCTTCACCGAGGTCTCCTGCATGGGCATCCCCAGCATCAGGCCCCTTCTTCAGCCGGAAAACAATCCCTACAAGAATCCTTTCGGCACGGAGATCGCCCTCCTCCGCACCAGCGAGGGAGGCATGGCCCGCATGGGGGTCAGTTGGGACACGCCCGGCCTCGGCGGCGAGAAAGGCCGGGTTCGGGGGCAGACAGGTTCCATGACGGGCATGAAATTCGATGGCATCGTCGATATCGGCGGCCTTGCCCTTGAAAAGCCCCCGCTGCCCCCCGGCGTGCAGCCCGGGGGCCATGGCGGCTCCCACGGCTACCTGATGAACGAGTTCATCACGGCCATCCTCGAAGACCGTACCCCCCTCGTCAATATCGCCTGGGCCCTTAACATGACCGTGGCCGGCGTGGTGTCCCACCAGTCCGCCTTAAAGGATGGCGAGCTCCTCAAGATTCCCCAATACACGATGTGGTAACCCCGTGCGAATACCCCGCAGCCTGGGGACGGCGAGGCCTGTCTGCTTTGACCCGTCCCCCCCGGCACAAAAAGCACTCCGTAACCGCTCATGGAAACCCGGTCGGATCGCACTCCCGCGCGACCGTTTGCGGCGAAGGCTCCACGCCAGGGGGGGAGCATCCTCCCCGTGGGGAATCACGGTCCGGCCCAACGGACAAGCGGCTTCCCGCCTCTTCAAAGCGGCTGGAAGCCGCTTCTACGTTATCCTCATCCCCGCGAGCACGGGGCTCCATGCCGTTTGTACAGGATTTCACGGGGTAGGGCTTTAATAAGTTGAGAGGCCCTCCGCGCCTGTGTCAAGATCACGATGTCAATAACGGGTCCCCGGCCGCGGCGCAAATACGCTCCCGGTGGAAGGACCGGGAAAAGGATTTTACACGTGAATCGGCTGTTTTGGCTTTTCGTGTTCCTCATCGCCGGCGGAATGGCCGTGCTGTGTTCCATGGCCCGGGCAGGGGATGAAAATCCAGAAAACGGGACCCTTTCCGAACCAACCGAGGAGGAACTCAGCGCCTCCGAAATCTTGCTGAAAAAAGCCATCGAGAACGCTTACGGGCCCACCATTCCCACCGTGCTGCGCGAAGCGCCGGAACCGGCAGCGCCGTCATCGGACGTTGCGCCCGACGAGACCGCGCAGGCAACCGAAAAGCCCTCCGACACATCATCCCCCTCCGAGGAGGAACTCAGCGCCTCCGAAACCTTGCTGAAACAGGCCATCGAGGGGGCTTACGGCCCCACCATTCCCACCGTGCTGCGCGAAGCGCCGGAACCGGCAGCACCGCCACCGAAGCAGACCGCTCCACCGTCACCCACAGATGACAAGATATTACAAACTGGAAAAAACGAGCCGGAAGTACCTTGGCAACCCCTTCCGAAGGACCTGGAGATAGAGCCTAACATTTATGACCGGCCCCGTGAATTGCGGCTGACGCCCTCCGCGCGCGGCCCCATCGCGAAACGCGAATTGCCCGCCATGGTAATGCCGCCGCCCGTTCTGGACGGCATTGGCGCGTTGGATGTAAAGGGCCTTCGACCGCGGGGGCACCCCTTCCTGTACGCATCGCTGGCGCAGGCCGTGGCCGCTCACGATCTTTACACGGCCCTGGATCTCATCGATGCGGGAATGGCGAATGATGGAAACGCTGATCCAGCGGGTTCCCCCGTGCTCATCGCCGCGGAGGAAGGGGACGCCCATATGATGAACGCCCTTTGGGACAGCGGCGCCGATACAAACGCGCGTGATGCCTTTGGCAATTACGCCATCCACCTGGCCGCGGCCGCAAACCGTGTCTACATGATTCGCATGCTGCACCGGCGCGGGCAGGATATCATGGCGCGCAATGGCAAGCATTACACTCCGCTCCATGTGGCCGCCGAACACGGAAGCCTGGGCGCCATCGAAACCCTCGTCGCCCTGGGCGCCGATATGGCGGCCAAGGCGGAACCCAACGCTTATTCTCCACCCCTGCTCATCGCGGGAAGAGCGAAGCAGTGGGCGGCCACAGCGCTGTTGCGGCGCTTGGGCCCCGATTACAACATTCACCAGGCCGCGGCCTTGGGCGACATCAACGCCGTGCGCGACATGATCCAACGTCGGCCCGCCCGGATTGAAGAAGAAAACTACTTGGGCCAAACGCCCCTTTTCTCCGCCGTCGCGGGTAACCAGCGTGATATGGTGCTCTTCCTGCTCAAAAAACGCGCCAACGTCCATGCCATCACCCGCGCCGGTGATTCCGCCTTCAGCCAGTCCCTGGCACTGCCCACCTTCGATATCGCGGAATTACTGCTCAAGGCCGGGGCCCGCGTGGATGGAATCGGCGTCTTCCAGATACGTGATCCCCTGCTGCACCGGGCAGCGCGCGCGGGAAAACTGAAGGTAATCAGGTTTCTCCTCGACTATGGTGCCCAGGTGGAGAACCTTGATTTCAAAGGGCAGACCGCGGTTTTCTCGGCCACCGCGAAAGGACAGTGCGCGGCCATCGCACTACTCACCGACCGGGGAGCCGAAATCAACCATCACGATAAGGAAGGCCGCACGCCCCTTCATATCGCCGCGAGCCTGGGACTGCCGGATACCCTGGCCTGTCTCCTCGACCATGGGGCCGACGTGAACGCCGTGGCGCGTCTGCGCTTTACACCGCTTCACACTGCAACCCGCGCCGACCACCCCGCCGCCGTTAAATGCCTCATCGAACGGGGCGCCGTGATTTCCCGTCGTGATATTTACGGACGTACACCACTGCACATTGCGGCCGTTCAGGGCCACATGGACATTGCCCGCATGTTGGCCGGCGCGGGCGCCGTTCTCACCGCACGCGACCGGGGCCGGGACACCCCCCTTCATCTCGCCGCGGAATCTGGACACCGCCGCATGGTCGATTGGCTGGTCTCACAGAGCGCGGGCCTCGACGCCATCAACCGCGAGGGGCACACGCCGCTTGCACTCGCCGTGGCGAGGGACCACTTTTCCCTGGCCCGCCACTTGGCCATTCTCGGAAGCGACCTCGCCAGGCGTGACCGAAAGGGACAAAGCCTGGTCCATATCGCCGCGAGGCTTGACCGCGGGCTCATGCTGGAATGGCTTCTCTTCATGGGTTCCGATGCCTCGCAACCCGACCGGCATGGCCGCACCCCCCTTCATATAGCCGCCCGCGAGGGCGGCAGGGAAGTGCTCGACCTGCTTCTCGCCCGGAAAATCGATGTCAACCCCGCAGATGAAGATGGCCGCACCCCCCTCCACCTGGCGGCATTGCGTGGTAATGTCGAATTCATTGACACCCTGATTAAAGCGGGCGCGGACCCGAATCGGCCAGACGCCGACGGACGCATGCCGCTCCATCTCTGTGCCCTGGCGGGCAATGTGCGCGCCGCAAGGCCGTTTTCCATTCGGGGGCAGGATCCCAACAGGCCGGACAAAGCGGGCGATACGGTGGTCCATTGCGCCATTATCGGCGGCAACATCGAATTTCTTCAGAATGTTATCCGCAAGGGTGGAGAGTTCACGGTCCGAAACCAAAAAGGCCAAACCCCTATCGACCTCACCGAAGCGATCATGCTGGAGCCACGCCGGCTGGCCTCGCTGTCAAACGAGGAAAAACTGAAGCGCCATTGGCGCTACAGTCGAATGCGTTTCTACCTGCGCGCGGTCGTTTACGAGGAATACCGGCAATCCGCCATCGCCGGCGACATGGAAAGGCTCACAACGCTTCATGAGTTCTATCCGGAATACCTGGATCATTCCAGCTTTGGCCGAACCCCCCTGCACTGGGCCGCCCGGTTCGGGCGCCTGGATGCCGCCCGATTCCTGCTGAATCATGGCGCCTCCCTGGAACGGCAGGCGGACACGATGGACGGATTTACCCCTCTCCAGGAGGCGATCCAGGAGGGACACCTGGAGATGATCAGGCTGTTGGTTGAACACGGCGCATCCCTGACACAGCCTTCCGCACTCGGCAAATCATCCGAGTCCATTGCGACGCAGGCGAAAAGACCCCGGGTGCTTGCGCTTGTGCAGCAGTTACTGGCCCAACGCAAAGCCCGGGTCCGGGCAACGCCTTGAGTTCACAACTTTCACAGGCCGTCATCGTGAGGGAGCCTAAGTGACCGTGCCAACCCGGGTACACCCCAATTCACTCCCTTATCGCGCTGCCCGGCCCGTTTTTCCTCCTGTCCGTTCCGTAAAGGAGTCTTCGAATACCCATGCAGCATACGTTCCGTTTCGAGCTTGAGGCCCGTGCTCCGGATTGCGCGGCGCGGGCGGGCCGGCTTTTCACGCCCCATGGGGAGGTGGAGACACCGGTCTTCATGCCCGTGGGCACGCAAGCATCGGTGAAAGCCCTTGATCAAGATGATCTTAAGGCCATCGACGCGCGAATTATTCTGGGCAACGCCTATCACCTCTATCTGCGGCCGGGCGTCGAAGTGATGAAAAAGGCGGGCGGAATTCACCGTTTCATGCAATGGAATCGGCCGGTCTTGACCGATTCCGGCGGGTTCCAGGTCTTCAGCCTGGACGGTCTGCGCAAGGTAACCCCCGACGGGGTGACCTTTCAGAGCCACCTCGACGGATCGCGCCACCATTTCACGCCGGAATTCGCGACGGATGTGCAGATCGGCATTGGCGCGGACATCATGATGTGCTTCGACGAGTGTACGGAGTACCCCGTGACACGGGACAAGGCGGCGGCCTCCATGGGCATGACCCTCGACTGGGCCGCACGGTGCAAACGGCGTTGGGAAGAACGCGAGGCGTCCGGGCAGGCCCTTTTCGGCATTGTCCAGGGCAGCGTGTACGAGGACCTGCGGGTGGAGAGCGCCCGGGCCACCGTGGAAATGGACTTTCCCGGCTACGCCATCGGCGGCGTGAGCGTGGGGGAGAGCAAGGCGGAAATGGTGTCAGTCGTGGATTGGGTAACGCCCCTGCTGCCCGCAAACAAGCCCCGCTACCTGATGGGCGTGGGGCCACCGGAGGACCTGTTGGCGGCCATCGAGCGCGGCGTGGACATGTTTGACTGCGTGATGCCCACGCGCAACGCGCGCAATGGTACGCTGTTCACGTCGCGGGGAAAGATGAACATCAAGAACGCCCGTTTCGTGGAGGATTTCGGCCCCCTCGATCCCGATTGCGGATGCCCGGTCTGCGCCCGGTACAGCCGCGCCTACCTGAGCCATTTGTGGCGGGCGAAAGAGATTTCCGCCTTGCGGCTCAATACTTTACACAACCTTTTCTTTATGTTACAATTGGCCGCTCTTGCGCGGGGAGCTATCCGGGATGGTGTATTCCGGGCTTTCAAGCGTGCCTTCCTCGATGCCTATTCCGGTACCGGCCGCGAAGGTGTTTAACGGAAAACCGGACCGGTGTGGGTGCGCCACACGGTCTGCTTTGGGGACATGGGAATAGCCGAACGATGAGTATTTTACCCTACCTTGACGCAGCGAAGTTGGTCGTGGCCCAGGCGGTCGCCCAAGGCGGAGACGGCGCTCCGGCCGCCCCCCCGGGCGCCGGGGGCGCGAACCCTCTTGGCAGCATGATCCCCATGCTGATCGCCTTTGCCGCCATCTTCTACTTCCTTATGCTGCGCCCCCAGCAAAAACGTGATAAGGAGCGCCGGGACATGCTCGCCGCCCTGGCCAAGGGGGATGCCGTGGTGACCACGGGGGGAATCTGCGGCACCATCGTGAACTTGTCGGACACGCACGCCGTGTTGCGCGTGGATGACGACGTGACCGTCGAGTTCGTTCGCAGCGCCATCGCCCAAGTCACGAAAAAGAAGGACGGCGAGTAGCGGAATATCCGCCCATCGCCCGGGATTTCCGAAGCCCTCGCGCATTGCCGGTCCGAGAACGGGACCGTTCAGCGCGTTTTCCAAGTGGAGTTCTCCCATGAACAAGCACCCTTACCGCGCTCTCCTCATTTGGTTTGTGATCGTCGTGGCCTTGGTGAACATCTACCCCACCATCGGCTGGATGACCCTTGACAGCGACCAGGAATGGCTCGCCAAGCGCGAGCAGGCCCTGGCCATCGAGGACAGGGCCGAACGGCAGAAAGCGCTCGAAGCCCTGCCAAAACCCGCCAAGGGAACCCGCGAGTGGCGCGAAGAGATCTGGCGGGAACAGGACGCCCAATGGGCCGGTAAAAAGCTCGGTTACTTCGAAAAACTCTGGCACAACATCCGCCGCTGGTCGGAATTCGACCGCAGCCGCGTCATTACCCTGGGGCTCGACCTCCAGGGCGGCGTCCATATGATTATTGGTTTCGACATCAACGACCTTCCCAAGGAAAAACTGGACATCCTGCGCAATGAATACAAGATGAGCGATGCGGATATCCGTAAACAAATCCAGGACACGGTAGTTCAACAGGTCAGCCGCCGCATCCATGATTTCGAGGCCCGCGAGCCGATCATTCAGGCCCTGGGCGACGATAAAGTGCAGGTACAGCTCCCCGGCGAAAAGAATGTCCGCCGTGCCCAGGCCCTGATCACCAAGACCGCCGTGCTCAACTTTCAGATCGTGGCCGGCGCCGACGAAACGGTGGATGTTTTCACCAAGATGAAGGCGAAGTACGGCGAGGCCTTCACCAACCTTCTCATTCCACCCGAGCTGCGGGGCGATGACTGGCATGTGAGCGCCGAGAATTACAACCACATGGCGACCTTCCTGGCCAAGGCCGAGGCGGACGGCATCATCCCCGAAGACAAGGTCGTTCGCTTCAGCCAGCCCCCCAAGCCATGGGAAAAGCAGACGGATTACAGGCTGTACGTGCTGGAGAAAAAGCCCCTGGCTTCCGGTTCGGGCATCAAGTCCGCCATAGCCATGCCCGACCAGCAGCGCGCCCCCTCCTGGATGATCAATTTCCAGATGCAGAACGAGGCGGCCAACGATTTCAAAAAGGCCACCGGGGAAAACGTGGGCCGCCGCATGGCTATCGTCGTGGATGACGTGGTGCTCTCCGCGCCGGTCATCAATGAGGCCATCGGGTACAGCGGACAGATCACCGGGAATTTCGAGGCGGCCGACGCCACCGACCTGGCCATCGCCCTGAACTCGGGCTCCATGGTCGTGCCCATCAAGGAAGAATACAGCGGCGTGGTCGGCGCCACCCTGGGCGCCGATTCTGTACACAGCGGCGTGACCTCCGCGCTCATCGGTATCGCCCTGGTCGGCATCTTCATGCTCGTTTATTACCACATTGCCGGTATTATCGCCTTGATCGGCCTGGCGCTGAACGCCATCTTCGTGGTGGCCGCCATGGCCTACTTCGACATGACCCTCACCCTTCCCGGCATCGCGGGTTTGATCCTCACCATCGGCATGGCGGTGGACGCCAACGTGCTCATTTTCGAGCGCATCCGCGAGGAACTGCGCCTGGGCCATTCCTTGGCCTCCTCCGTGGACAGTGGTTTCAGCCGGGCCACGATCACCATCCTGGATGCGAACGTAACCACCCTCATCGCGGCCGCCGTACTCATGCAGTTCGGCACGGGTCCCATCGAAGGCTTCGCCATCACCCTCAGCGTGGGCGTCTGCACCAGCGTGTTTTCCGCCCTCGTGGTGACCCGGGCCATCTTCGATTTCCTCCTCGCCAAGGGGTGGCTGAAGAAGTTGACCATGCTCAGTGTCGTCCCCGCCGAAAGCAAGGTCCGCTTCCTGAGCGCCCGGTGGGTGGCCGTCACCGTGAGCCTTGTCGTCATCACCGTCGGCATGGTGGTTTTCGGCATGCGCGGCAAAGACATGTATGGCGTGGACTTCACCGAGGGCACCAATGTCACGCTGCACATTGACACGGAAGACAACATTGAAGTGGGGCACGTGCGCTCGGCCCTCGTGGAGGCCGGCTTCAAAGGACCCCAGGTACAGGAAGCCAGCCGAGGCGGCTTTTCCGAGAACCGTTTCCTGATTCGCGTGAGTGGCGAGGGAAATGCGCCGGAAAAGGTGACCGATGACACCGCTTCCGGTAAAGGCGGCAAAAACGGGGTGAAGACGGTGGCCGCCCGTATCGAGGATGCTTTGCTGCCCCTGGCGGGCGATGGAAAAATCGTGCCCGACCAGGTGGAGACCGTCGGGCCCGCGGTGGGCAAGCAACTCCGAACCGACGCCATTGCCTGCATTATTTGGTCCTTCGTGTTCATCAGCATATACATTGTCTTCCGCTTTGACTGGCGTTTTGCCGCCGGCGCTTTCCTGGCCCTGGCCCACGACGTGCTTATCACCGTGGGGATCCTGGCCCTCCTGGGGCGCCATATTTCCATGAATGTCGTGGCGGCCGTCCTGACCATCATCGGTTACTCCTTGAATGACACCATCGTGGTGTTCGACCGTATCCGCGAGGATGTGGCGAATTATCGCGGCAAAGGCCTGAAGTACATTGAAATCCTCGATTTCGCCATCAACCAGACCTTGAGCCGAACGCTCCTTACTTCCTTGACCACCTTGTTCGTGGTCCTGGTGCTATTCCTCTTTGGTGGCGACGCCATCAACGATTTTGCCTTGTGCCTGATGATCGGTGTGATCGTTGGTACCTACTCCTCCATTTTCGTGGCGAGTTCGGCCGTCTACTGGATGCGCCGTGAGACGCGCACCGAAACCGCCAAGAAGGGCAACAAGGCCGAGGCGGGAAATGAAGCGAAGAAGAAAACCGTCAAGAAAGGCCGCGGCGGTTCAAAGTCGAAATACAAAGGATCGCGTGCCTAGGATCACCGTGTGTGTCATGTTTTTCGCGCCCGGACGTATTTGACGTCCGGGCGTTTTTGGGAGATGCCTCGTAACTCCCTTCCAAACAACGGCACTTGAGGCCCGTACACAAGGAGGGCTGAAGGGATTGCCCCCTGTTCTCCCTGGAACCCGGCCTGGCACCTTTCATACCCCCACCGTCATTCTCACAAAAACGAAAATCGGCACCATGGAACAAATGCTGTCTGCAAAGCGTATGGATTCCCGCGTGGGCGATGGAAGGACGGGATGCACGGAAGCGGTGAAGGGTTTGTGAGCAATCTCCATCGAGCGCCCTGCAAAGCGGCTTGACACCCGCCGTCCCCCAAGGATAGAGTTTCAACGCCACCGTGAAGGGATATGGTATGTCAATTTGCCTGGTACCCGTGAAAAAATTCCGGAAACCGCTTCGTTCACTTGCGCCAAGCCTTGTTTTCTCCGCCCTGCGGCCGCTTTGCCTTGTTGTGGTTCTGCTCTACTCCGTAGCTTCCGCGTACGCCCAGGAAGGCGAAGGGGTCACCGTGGAGATTGGGCATAGTGCAGGAAATGCCGGTGAAACCGTCGAATTGCCCGTGGACTTTTTTCGGGGTATCCACCAACCGGCCACCATGGTTCTCTGGATAGGCTATGACCCGGCCCGGTTGACCCCCGTGGAGGACTACTTCGAGACCATCGTACGGGATGACCAGGGCAACCCGGTACGGGACGACGAGGGCCATGTTATGACGACCCGAAGCGGTGTCCGCGCCGATTTCTCCCTGGAGGATACGGGGAAGATGCTCACGGTGGCGTACCACCCGGCGGAAGGTGCCATCGCGATCAGCATCGCCGGTTTGGGAACCGATCAGGCCGCCATCCCTGAAGGGCCGCTCTTGACGCTGGCCTTTCGCATCGATCCGTCGCTTTCCGTGGGGCCGACACTCGATGTCGTGGGACACGACACGAATAACCCGGTGGTCGTGGACGGCGCGGAGCGGCGCAGCTCCGCCAGCGACACGGAAGGGCCGATTGTGCTTGCCATGCGCGACGGCGGAATCCTGGTGGGCTGTTCGGCGCCCGATCTTCCTGAAAACGTTACCGCGAGCCAGGGCCGAAGCGACGGGATTCTGATCGCCTGGGACGCCGTGGATTCCCCCGGGGTGACCTATCGCGTGTACCGCGCGGATACAGACGACCTCGAAGTCGCCCTTCCGCTGGGCGAGGGGTGGGTGGAAGCAACGGACTTCCTGGATATCACAGCCAACCCGGCGGATTCGATGGCGCCGGGCGGCTGTAATGGCGCGCCGCCCGCCGATGGCCCCACGTACTATTATTGGGTGGCCTCCCGCACGCCCGTGGGGTGCGAACAACCGCCGTCCGGCGTGGCCGCGAGCGGCTTCCGCCGGGGAGGCAAAACACTGCTCACCGCCGGCTTCGGCGGCCTTGGAGAAGTAGTCTTCGGCGCGGTCCTGCTCGTGCTGGCATGGCTGTCGCCCGCCTGGGTATGTCGGCGAAAGCGGCATGCCTGATGCGGCCGACCCTGTTTTCCATTCACGACGTTCCCTTGCTCGGGGATTTGTATTTCCACGCCTACACGGTGATGATGGCGATTGCCTTCGTGGCCTGTACGCTGCTGGCGGTGCGGGAAAACTACAAGCTGGAAAAGCCTTTCCCCATCACCCCGATTGCGGGCATCTGGATCGCCCTGGCCGGCCGCGTGGGCGCCCATGCCTGGTGGATTCTTCAGTACCGCAACCAGTATGAACCCCTCTGGGGCAAAGAGATTTATCTCTACGAATCGTTCTTCATCTGGCAGCCGGGCCTGGTCTATTACGGCGGCCTGGCAGGCGGACTCGCGGCGGCCATCGCCTACATGAAGTTCAAACGCGTGCCCCTTCTGCCCATCGGTGACGTGTGCATGCCTTACCTCATGCTCGGTATCGCGATTACGCGCGTCGGATGTTTCTTGAATGGCTGCTGCTGGGGACGTGTCACGCATATGCCGTGGGGCATTGTCTTTCCCCGCGGCAGTTACGCTTTCAAAGCCCATGTGGCGGACCATCTTATCGACGCTTCGGCCCCCGCCTCCCTGCCGGTTCATCCCACCCAGATCTACAACGCGGCGGGCCTGCTGCTCCTTTTTTTCCTCATGCGCCATGCCTACAAAAAACCGCACCCGGTCCGCTCCATTCTGTTTCTGTACCCCCTGCTTTACGGTGCCCTGCGCTTTTCCACCGAAGCCCTGCGGGGCGACAGCCCCCGTCCCTACCTGGGCATGACCCTCTCACAGGTGGTATCGTTGGGACTCATCGCCTTCGCGGCCCTGGCCTATCTGTATCTGTATCTTTTCCGATGGCGCACATCGAAAGGCGATGGATAACCAGGCGGCCCCTCCACCCGGCGTTTCGTGCCGGATGTCAGCCCGGAAGTATCACCAACTTCGCTGTGGGCATGCGTGGATTGGCCAGGGCAGGGGCCTGGCGAAACGAGGCGGGCGACAAGCGCGTGGAGACGCGTGCGCAAGGGGAGGCTGGTGAAATATCCGGGCTAAAGACCGAAGGTAATCTTGATCCCGAAAACCGGCACAGCGAGAAACCAGGTGAGGAGGGTCACCAACAGGGCCCCCGCTAGGTTGAACAGAAGCCCGGCCCACGCCATTTGTTCCACCGTGATGCGGCCCGATCCAAAGACAATGGCGTTGGGGGGCGTGGCCACGGGCAGCATGAAGGCGCAGGAAGCGCTGATGGCCGCGGGAATCATGAGGAGCAGCGGGTCCACGCCGATGGCCAAGGCCGCGGCACCCCCGAGCAAAGGGAGCATGATGGTGGTGGTGGCGGTGTTTGAGGTCATTTCGGTGAGGAAGGTGAGGGTCAGGGCGATCATCAGCACGACGAGAACGGGCGGCAACACGGACAGGTGAACGAAGCAGGCGCCCAGCCATTCCACCAGGCCGGTTTCCTTGAAGGCCTTGGCCAGGGCGAGCCCGCCGCCGAAAAGCAGCAACACGCCCCAGGGGATGCGCTTGGCCCATTCCCAGTCGAGGGCAAACTCGCCCTTGCGCAGGTCGGTGGGGATGGCGAAAAGCAACACGGCGAAGAAGATGGCCACCGTACCGTCATGAATGCCGCCGGGATTCGGAAAGAGGCTGGACCATCCGGGGATTGAAAACAGGCCCAGGTCGATGTTCTTACGAAAGATCCAACTCAAGGCCGTCATCGCCGAGACAGTCAGCACGATTTTTTCGGCCCGGCTCATGGAACCCAATGCCGTCTTTCGGCGGCGAATCTCATCGGATGCGCGGCAGTCGGACCGTGCGTCGAGACGGAACAGCACCCGCGTCAGGAAAATCCAGGCCAGGGGCAAGAAGAGCAGCACAAAGGGGATACCGACGCACATCCACTGGAGGAATCCGATGGGTTCGGCGTCGGGAAACATTTCGGCGTACTGCGCGGCGAGAACGATATTGGGCGGGGTACCGACGAGGGTTCCCACGCCGCCGATGCTGGCGGCATAGGCGATGGACAGCAACAGGCACGCCGGGAAGTTTCCGATTCCCCGGTCCGGCGTATCCGTCTCCAGGTAGTCGCTCACCGCCAGGGCAATGGGCAACATCATGAGGGTGGTCGCCGTGTTGGATATCCACATGGAGAGAAAGGCCGTGGCGACCATGAAGCCCAGCACCAGGCCGCGGGGGTTGGTGCCTGTTCGGGTCACGATGTTCAAAGCGATGCGCACGTGGAGCCCGCACTTCTGCATGGCCATGGCAATAAAAAAGCCCCCCGCGAAAAGGAAAATGTTCGCGTCGCCATAGGCCGAGGCCGTCGCCTTGCCGCTCATCACGCCAAGCAAGGGGAACAAGGCCAGCGGAAGCAACGCGGTCGCGGCCAGGGGCAGGGCTTCGGTGACCCACCACGCCACCATGAGCAGGGCTACGGCCCCCGCCCGGTGTCCCTCGACGCTCATACCCCCGGGTGTCGGAAGCACCAGCAGCAACAGGGCCAGGACCGGCGCCAGGAAAAGCACCCCGAGCTTCCCAGGAGAGTAGCTTGACCGTGCCACGTTTTCCTCCCGCTCGCCGACGCGATAACCCATCATGCCATTATGGCCTGTTCCCCCGGCCAAGATTATCACGGAGCGTGGGGCGTTTGCGAAATCGAGGTTCTGATTTTTCGCGGCAGGTCCGCCTCAATTCGTTTGCGTCGCATCCCTTGCTTGACCGTCTTCCTCCGACCCGCGTCCTTACCTGTGCCGTGGTGTGGAATCCATGGGGTGCGCGCCAAAGCCGATGCCAAAGAGCCGTGTTTTTCCCGTCGTCAGGATGGCGTCCTTGATATCCTCGACCAAGGCGTTACCGGCAAACCAGAGCATTACCCGGTCGTCCTCGAACAAGACGTTGGGCGACCTCACCTCCATGCGTGTCCAAGCGGCTTGGTTCCGCGTGACGATGGCCGCGCCATCCTGAATCCAGTTGTTCCTGCCATCTTCGGATACGGCGTGATGCAGGGCCACCTGGGACCATTTGCGCTCTTTTTGTTCGTCCCAAAGACCGACGTCGAAATAGAGGTGAATCCTGCCCTCGCAGACCGTGGCCGAAGGCGTCGAATACCCGTCAAAGCCCTTTGATGGTGGGTACAGCACGTTCTGTTCGAGCACCGCTTCCGGCGGACTGAATTGCATCCCGTCGTCGGACGTGGCCAGCCCGATGACACGCTTCACGGGCGGGCCGTTTCCGCCCCGAAGTCCCACGGAGGTGAAATACAGATAGATCCGGTCCCGATAGACCACGGCGCCGGGTTCGGCCACCTGGATCCCGTTCCAATCGCTCATTCTGCCTGTCGGAGAAAGGATCGGTTCGGCATCCTTCCGCCAGTGGACGCCATCGGACGATGTGGCATGGCCAATAGACATGGGGCCGCTCATGTCCTCAGCACCGACACCCGTATAGTACATGTGGTAGACGCCCTCGAAAAGCACTACCGACGGGGTTTCCACCTTTGTCGAATCGAACGCGCCCGCCTTGCCCGTCGCCATCAAGGGCGTTGACGGTTCAAGCCTCCATTTCAGACCGTCCTCCGAAACGGCGCGGAAAGGCAGGACCGGAGGCGACCCCGAGGCGCCCATGCTGGTGGTCAGATACATGATGTATCCCGATGGCCCCCGCAGAACGCAGGGATCATTCCAGGATCCGAGCGGCCGAAAGTCACCGAAGCTGATGACCGGGTTGCCGGTGTTGAATGACCAGCCGTCCTGCACCGGCACCGCCGTGATTGGATCGCTGTCCACCGCAGCCGTAGCGACGGTCCAGGGTAGAAAGGGAAGAAGCAGGAAGCACAAAAGGAGTCTTCCCTTTCGCGTTGCGCGGCAGGGGGAAAACATGATCGCTCCTCTCCTTGCGGTCAATACCGGCGTAGTGGCGTTTCACGTGCTCGAACACCATGCACCAAGGCCATCATTGTAAGGAAGAACCCCAGAAACGTCCAGATAACGAAGTTGGGAACCACCGGAAGAAAAACCTCTGGCGTTCCCGAAAAACACGAAAGGGCAAGACCAAGACCCAGCATCAGACCGAAGAGGTTCTTGACGAGACGCAGCTCCCGCGGCGCCACTTGGACGGCGGAAATGAGCCGGGGCGTCCGGGTGGGGTGCAGCCACAGCCCCCCGATGGCGAGTCCGTAGAAAAGGAAGGTCAGCAGTTGAACCGGGATCGAGGGAAGCGCCTCGTACCGAATGAAGCGATACGCCAATCCATAAAGCACCACGAGGTAGAGGCACAGGCCCATGATGCCCCAACGGCCGAAGACAACAATGGGGCGTGCGTCCGGGGAGGTGAAAGCAACACGCGCCCTCCGCGAGAGCGTGAACAAAAGAGCCAGCACAAAGGCCAGGTTCAGAACCAGATTGACCGGACCGCCCGAGTTCACGGCCATGATGGGCACGAGGGAAAAAATCAGGTAAACCTGCACGGCCCGCGCGCCTTTGCCCGTGCCGGTAAACCAGGCGAGGTCCGGGAAAAAACGCCGTAAGGAGGGATAAAGCAGGCATACCACGCTCAGGGGAAGAATAAAAGCCGCCACGGGATGAAAAATAAACACCATACTGATCTCGGAGAGACCGTAGGGGCCGATGGCGCCTACGGCGAACGTGCCGTCACCCCCGTAGCCCGACCAGATGACCTTGGTGATCCACGATTCGTACAGGCCGAATAGAACCCCCCACAGGTAAAGCGAGGACAGAGACGTCCTGCCTGTTCGCACGGCGAGCGTCGTAAAAAAGAAGAAGTGCGCGAAGTAGAGCCAGTAGGTCACCAACCAGACCCAGGGATTCCACAGTCCCATTGGGAGGGAAGCCCCGGAAAATACCTCGGTACAAATGAGAACGATCAGTCCGATCCATAAGCGCGGAAAGACAACCCCGGCACGTTGAGGTGGCAGCGCATCGGTCACGGTTTCATCGGTTTCCGTCGATGGTTTCATATCAGTCTCCGCAGTCTGTCTTGACGTTTGAGAAAATCCGTAACCTGGTTCACTTCATGACCCCGCCAGTTGTTGCGAAGGGTTCGGGGTATCCGTGGGAAAAGCCCTTTCGCGGCGCCGGACCCGCCACGCCAGCGCGCCCAGGAACAGGAGCGCGCACAATCCGACCAACGCCATGCCCCCCGTGTTGTCGGGACGATTGGCGTTGTCCATCTGCTGGATGGCGGCCATCAACGACATGAGAATGAGCGGGCCACAGGCCAGTGCCAGTTGTTGCCGGGGGCCAAGCGCCGCGTCCCGGCCGATCATCTTGAGCAGGATGACCCCCGTCAGGGCCATGGAGGCGACCATGAGAAACAGGCCCACGGCCAACGGTATCCCCGTGGCCGGCACGAGGAACATCTGCAGGAAGAAGGCCAGTGTTGCTAGGAAGGAAGCGCATCCGAGCCAGAAAGGCCGGATCCCGGCCTTCCGCTCCAGGGGTACGTGCGGGATGCGCCGCGCAAGCAGGAAGAAAAAGATCGTGAGCAGCGTGGCTGCGAGGTAGGCGGGCAGGGGTGGCCGGTACCCCGTAATGGCCACCACGAAGAGCACGTGCATGACCGCTGCGTTGAGGATGAAGAGGGCCGCCAGGAGGTTGAAGGCGCGCTTGTTCAACCAGGCTCGCTCGCGGTACCTCGGGAAAACAACCGAAACGAGAACCACGGGAACCGCAATACTGATTACCGCATGGTAAATGGTCAGGTCCAGGGTCCAGAACCAGTTCACACCCAGCCAGCGGTCATATCCCTTCATCGGGCCAAGATCACCGTGGTCGGGGTTGAAGAAACTGGCGATCACCAGTCCCTCCTCAATAACGCCATAGGCCGCGCCGAGCAAAAGAAGCGTGGGCCAGCCCTTGCCCCAGCGAAAGGTAAGCTCCCGGCAGAGCACCGCGCCCCCGCCATAGAGCAGCATCAGGAAAATCAATCCTACGGGGTGAAAAAACTCCGCGGGCGGCGCCGATCCCGAGAGCAACTCGCCCACGGCGGGCGAAAGAAACAGGAGAAACCAAACAGGCTTGGGTATCCGTTTCAACAGGGTCATGGCGGCAATCTCCAGTGCGACGAAAGGTCGTCCCGTCACATTGTTTTCCTCATCGTTTTCACGAGAGGTATACACTGCGCGCGTGACCAAGGTTACGCTTCAAGAATGGGGAAGCGCCCCCTGATTGAGCGCATTCCAGCCCACCATGCGCCAAGCCCCCTCCGGAAGCCATTTCAACCCATGATTACGACCAATTCCTCCGTTTATCCCCGCTTACAATCCCAAATTCATGCAACGAGAACGTACACGCCAAAACTGCGGCTACACCAGGTTGCTTCGTCGTTCCTCCTCGCAATGACGGCCCATGAAAGCCGCCAGCCGTTACCAGTGTTTTCCGCCGCGTCTGTATTCCACGGCGGCGGCGGTCCGGTATAATCCCCACGATCCAAAAACATGTAACGAAAAGTGTGGACACCGCATGGCTGAATCCCCAAAGGCTCCCAAACCCAGGCCCAAGAAAAAAACCACCAGGCGGAAACCATCCGCCGTGAAGGCAAAGCCCCGGGCAAAGGCGAAAGCCACCCGCAAAACAAGGACAAAGCCACGAAACACGGACCGGACCAAGCGCCCGGAAATAAGACCACATAAGTCCCCGTGGCGGCGGATGCTGCGTTGGGCCGTCGTGCTTGCACTCCTTTTCCTAGGGACATCCGCCGGATGGGTGCTCCTCTACCGCTACGTCAATCCTCCCGTAACCATCCTGATGCTGACGCGGCACTTCCGTGAGGACGCCGCCATGGCCCGCGAATGGCAGGATCTGGATGATATCTCCCCCGATCTCCTCCTGGCCGTCATCGCTGCGGAAGATCAGCGTTTCCCCAATCATCACGGCTTCGACACGGTCGAGTTGCGGAAGGCCATCGAAGCAGGGCGCAAAGGTGCTTCGCTCCGCGGCGCCAGCACCATCAGTCAGCAAACAGCCAAGAACGCCTTCCTCTGGCCGTCGCGCTCCTGGGTGCGCAAAGGCCTCGAAGTCTACTTCACCGGGCTGATCGAGGTACTGTGGGGCAAAAAACGCATCCTGGAAGTCTACCTGAACATTGTCGAATTCGGAGACGGCATCTACGGTGCGGAAACGGCGGCACGGCGTTGTTTCGGACGCTCCGCCGCTGAACTCACGCCCGAAGAAGCCGCTACTTTGGCCGCCGTGCTGCCCAATCCCCGCCTGTACAGCGCCGCCCGGCCCTCGGCCCGCGTTTTGCGAAAACGCGACTGGATCCTGCAACAGATGAAGAACCTGGGCGGCCGGGACTACCTGGAAAAGTTGTCCGAAGTGGGGGAGACCGTTCGGGGAGACGCAGGCTGACACGAGGGGATGAGGAAGGAAACGCCGGTCCAACCCACGGAATACCCCCCCGGCGGGGGGATTCCACGGTGACGGCGATGCCGCCAGGAGAAGCGTGGTCAGGAAAGACAGGCCGGCATGGCGCTCACGGCGGCCCGAATCTCGTCACGTACACGACGGTAATGGTCCAGGGCTTCTTCCTCGCTGGAAGCCGTCCGTGCGAGCAGGGGTGGATCATCGAAGCCGATATGTATAACCTTCGCCCGGCGCGGGAATGCGGGGCAATGCTCATCGGCATGACCGCAAAGAGTCACAACGAAATCGAAGGCTACCTCCGCCAGTTCATCGACATGCTTGGAACGATGGTTCGAAATATCCACACCGGCTTCCTGCATGACGCGCACGGCATTGGGATTGAGTCCGTGGGTCTCGATGCCCGCGGAGTAGGCGTTGATCTCCCCACGCTTGAGGTGTTTTGCCCAACCTTCGGCCATCTGGCTCCGGCAGGAGTTTCCGGTGCATAGAAACAGGACATTGACACACATGGCCATCACCTTTTGCGTTGTCATGAACCCGGTCTTGTGCAAGACTGACGTCGGCGTCAAAAGTTCGTCATTGCGGAAAAGGTAGCGAAAACCAAGCCGCAGTTCGCGGTCTGTCGCCGCATGCTACCAGTAGATATGGGTCAGGAAAATGGCGCGGCTTTCCTTGTCCAGTTCATCCATATCCACGATTTCGTAGCGGTTGTCGTCGATATCGAAGATGATACGACCATTCTTTCCGCCTTCCACAACGGCATGGCGGTCGAAACGACGTGTCACGAAGCGCATATCGCCTTTGTCGGACTTCACGTCCCACACAAGGAAGCCGATATTTTCACGGCTTTCACGGATGGAGTAGATTTCCTGGATGTAGTGGATAAAGTAACGCTTTTGCAGCTCGTATTCAATCGCGAGGCGTGAACCCGGCGAGAGTTCCCGCAACCGCCGAACCACGCCGACTTCATGGTGTTCCAGGGCCGTGTCGCCGGTCCACAGGGCAATAAACTCGGTGGGACGCGACACGGGAAAACATCGGTAGGCACGGACGTGATCATACTCTTCTTCGCCGTAGGTGATGCTGAGATCACCCTGTTCCAGGGTGTGAACGTGCAGTTTCTTCGGGTCCAGGTAGCGAATCTGCGGCACTTGGGCATGACGCACGCGGCGGGGTGCCGCCTGCGCGGCGGTGGTTTCGATGCCAGCCGCCTCTTCCTCGGTGGCGCCGGGGCCGATGGCCAATTCCATCTGGGTTTGCACGAGCCGCCAGTACATGCCGCGCATGGCCATCAACTGCTCATGTGACCCCTGCTCCCGGATCTCGCCCTCCTCGAAGACGAGTATGCGGTCACAGTTCTTAAGCGTACTGAGCCGGTGGGCGATGGCGATGGTGGTCCGCCCCCGGCTGAGCGCTTCGAGGGCATTCTGAATTTCCCGTTCCGAGATGGTATCCACGCTGGACGTGGCTTCGTCGAGAATGAGGATCCGGGGGTTGGTCACCAGGGCACGGGATATGGCCACACGCTGGCGTTCACCACCGGAAAGCCCCGCGCCCCGCTCGCCGATACGTGAATCATAACCGTCGTGGTTGCGGGTAATGAACATGTGGGCATTGGCCTGAAGCGCCGCGTTGAGCAACCGCTCCGGCGCCACGTCGGGATTGCCGTAAGCGATGTTTTCCGCAACGGTGCCCCGGAAAAGGTGGGGGTCCTGCGCGACCAGTCCGATTTGCCGGCGCAGGCATTGTTTCTTGACCTTGTGCAACTCGATATTATCCACCGTGACCTCACCCTCGTTGGGGTCGTAGAAACGCATGATGAGACCGACGGTGGTGGATTTGCCACAACCACTATGGCCCACAATACCAACCATTTCACCGGGGTGAATGTCGAAGGTCACGTTTTTCAGCACGGGAATATGAGGGTCGTAGCCAAAAGTCACGTCATGAAAGGAAATGGAACCCTGGATCTCCACGTCCACCGCATCGGGGTCGTCATCGATCTCCGTGGTCTGGTCCAGCACCTCGAAGACCCGGTGGGCCTGGGTGGTGAACTGGGTAAACCAGGTGGACATCTGGGTGAGCGAGTTGAGGGGCGCGTAGAACATGCCGAGGTATCCGAGGAAGGCGATGAGTTCACCAATGGTGATGCTCGACCCCGTGGGGTCCAGTAATTGGGAGCCGCCGGAGATCCAAATGAAATAGCTGCCCAACTGGAACACGAAACTCATGGGCGGGTAGAACATGGCCTGGGCATAGCCCACGTTGGTTCCCGCCCGATAGAAACGGGAGCTCACTTTCTTGAAACGACTGCCCTCCCGACGCTCCTGGGCAAAGGCCTTCACCACCCGCACCCCGGAGAGTACGGCGAAAAGGGAGGTGTTGAGATCCGACCGGGCCGTCCAGTACTTGCGCCATTTCGGCACCACCAAACGGTAGAAGATGACCGTAAAAAACATCACGATGGGGGCGGGCACACAGGCAATGAGGCCAAGACGCCAATTCATCCAGAACATAACCGCGGCCACACCGGTAACCTGCAGCAACTGGAAGCCAAAACCCGAAGTAAGCTGGTTGGGAAAGGCCTGAAGCGTCTCGATATCCTGCGAGCAACGGGTCATGAGGGAGCCCACGGGTCGCTCTTCGTGATAGCGCACCTCAAGATCCTGTAATTTCTCAAAAACACGCCGGCGCATCTCAAGGCCCAGGTGATTGTTAATCCACACGCTCAGGAATTCGCGCAGGATACCCACGATGGACCCCAGCAGCGTGGTGAGGGCAAGCAGGCCCACCAGCAAGTAGAGCCAATAAATACGAACCTCGGGCGCGGCCTCCAGGCCGAAAGCGGCGGTCAGGCTGGAAAACCAGGTCGGCGCATTCTCAATGTCGCCTTCCATAACCTGGTCCAGCAACACTTTCACCAGTTGCTGCGGAAAGAGGCTGATAGCGATGGTAAGCACGACCAGCGCCATGGCCCCCGCCATGGCCAGATTGTACTTGCGGGTATACTTGAGAAAGCGGAAGAACACGGTGCCCCGGCGCACGCGCATTTCGGGGCGACCACGCAGCAGATCCTCGGCCAACTCCGCTTCGGGTTTCACGTCGATGTCGCGACCGCCACTGAGACTGGTGAGTTGTGAGGCGACCTTGGCGAATTTCTCGCCATGGCGATTCGAGTAGCGGACAATCTCCTCGTAGACCTCCCCGGTCTTCACTTCGAGAAAACCGGACCCCACGCGGGTATCGGTACGAACGCCACTAATATCCGCAATAGCGATTTCCTTGGACAGGATAGCCGTGTCTTCTTCCAGGTCAAGCCAGTAAACCAGCAGATGCGTGTCGGTGACCACCACCCAGGTTTCGGAGTATTCACCGGTAATATCCAAGTCGGAATTGGTGGCCATCTTGATCTGGTCCGGCTTGATACCGCGTTCCGCCAACGCCTCCGACACACGCGCGGGCACTTCCCGCTTCAAGGCGACGGTCGCCGGTGTTTTGGCGATGCTGGGTTCTTCCCGGTTTCGGACGGCGGCTTGTTTATCCCGATTTTTCGCCGTGCCGCGCCGTCCGCCTCGTAATGGCGAACGCTCGACCCGGTTCTCCTGGTGGGCGTTTTTGGACACGGGCCTGTTACGGGATTCTTTGGGCTGTTTGTCAGGCATGACAGCGAGACATCCTTGTGTGAGGGTAAAATGGTGAGGGGCTATGGAACGAAACGTTGCTCCGAGACGTTGCTTCGCGGGGGCCACGGACAGGCCGCCCAACAAGGCATCAACGTTCAGGCGGATCAGCCATGACGTTGTAATCTCCTCCCCCGGTAAGGGCGCGCGTGGCAAGACGTTTGCGCCAAACGGCGCCATATGCACCGTCGGCGACTGAAAACCAACCGGATTATCGCACGATATTCTCCGTATGTCCAGACGAAAAAAAGGCTCCCGGCCTCATGATATTATCTTACCGTCCGGGTGCCTCAATCATTACAAGCGGCTGAACCCAAACCGCCCAATCGTTGGCGGCGTTCCCCAAAGCATCCACGCCCAGGCCCAAGCGAATCTCCTTTCCCGCCCAGGAAGTGAGTTCCACTTCCCGCGCAATGCCGGCTTCAGTCACCTGCTCGACGGACCAAACGGTCTTGCCATCGACCAACACGGAGAAACCCACGCCGTTGGCGCTCTTGGCCTGGAGTTGCGTGTCAAAGCGAAAAACCAGCCGGCTCCCCTGGTCCGCCCGTGGAAGCGATACGGTGTACGTGGCCGTTCCCACGCCCTTGTCCATGGGGTGGTGGAAGATGGCCGGTGCAAGCCAACCCGCGGCGCGAATCACCTCGACGGGGCGGAAATCAAGGCTGTTCTCGACTTTCGCCCGCCGCAAATCCTCATAGCAGTCAAGAACCACGCGGGAAGCGTCCACGACCGGTGCGGGACGGGTGTCGATTTCCGTGGCGGGCAGGGCGTCTTCCCAGGTTTTCAGCCCGATGATGGGCAGGGCAAAGGCGAAAGCCTCTTCCCACTCGGGGGTGTCCGCCTTGCGGAAGACCTCCCAGATATACTTTTTCCGTCCCGGCTCGAAACCGGTTTTCCCCTTGGGATCCCAGGTCCACAAGCCCAGCTTGAGGCCGCCCTCGTCCCGCGCGGATACATGACGGTGCAACATCAACGCGTCGATGCCATCGAGATGCTTTACCTTGTAATAGGCATAGGCGAATGCCGCCGCCTGCACCTGCTCGCCATCGGGACCGTCCGGCGTGTGAAAGCCCTGTTCCGAGAGAATAATGCGCCGGGGTTTGCCTGCGTACCGCATCTCTTCCCGGGCCATGAAGGCAGGCAGCACCTCGATATTCTTAAAGGTGATTTTGGGCGCGTCAAAACGCAGGGGGGCGATGCGGTCCTTCCAGAAGCGCGGCTCGAAGAGGTTGTCCGGGTAGGGGTGGAACGCCAGGTTCCAGGGGAAATCACCCTCACGCCGGGATGAGCGGGCCAGCCGTTCGAGGACTTCCCGGCCCCGTGCTTCCTTCAGGGGATTGTTCGTGTAGCCCCGTTTGGTCCAGTGGTGTTCAAGGGAAGCATAAACCCGCAGCCCCCGGTGCGTTTTCCGGGCGGCCAGGTCGGCGATACGCAGGGCCACCACGTAGTCCCGCACGATTTCCTCCACCGTGGCTTCCCCCTGGTTGTACCAGACCCAGTGGCTTTGCACCTCGTTGCCCACGACGATCCCGCTGATACGGCCGTATTGGCCGTCGGAGCGGGTGTAGCGGTCGGCCAGGAACTCCATGGCGGCGCGGAAGTAGCGGATGCCCTTCGAATCGCGCATATTGAACGCGCCATGGTGTGCGGGGGCGTTGGCGAGGTCGGAATCGGGGTGAATGAGCGGGTTGGCGGGGTCCGGTGCCTGGGGGATAAGGTTGGTACAGACGAGGGTGATGTTGATGCCCGCGTCGCTCATGCGCTTGATGCGGGCATCCAGCCACGGCCGTACCCAGGGCATGTTAATGGGCACCTCTTCGCCGTCCACAGCCCATGTGTACTCCGGGTCTTCGTTGTGTACATCAAGAAGCATGCTGACGGGAGAGTTAACCACGGCGTACTTCGTTCCGAGGGCAATAACGTCGTCCAGGTCCACGGGACACGTGAGGCCCTTCTTGCTCTCGGGCCATGGAATGGGAAAATCGCGTGCCGGGAGGCCTGAGAGGCCGGTTACGTATTGCGGGTCACCCTCGGGCCGGCCTTCCTGGAGCAACTGGAACTTCATATACAGACGGTCGCGCGGCCCGTCGAAGCGTGGGATGGACACGGGAGTCTTGCCGGGATTTCCCCTCCAGACGGTGCGTGTTGCCGCCAGGGCCGGCGTTGGGGATTCATGGGGCCACAACTCCACCAGCGTCCAGGTACCCTCCGAGGCCCCCGCCAGATGGATTTCGAGGCGATCGGCCGTGGCGTCTATGTGGTGAATGCCGGGGGGCGCCGTCGCCAGGATCCCCGCCAGAAGGGCGTATGCAATCGACATGGTGGCGTGTCCTTTCCCATTCGCGCCGGACGCGTCGGTTATTGGCGCGATGCGGGGACGTGGAGAAGCAGCGCTTCCAGTGCCTCGGCAATTGCCTCGTCCTTCGCGGTCTGCTCGACAAAAATATGGGGTGAGGCGGGAGCCTCGCGCCACTGGATCGTGCCCGTCCGGCCGTCCAGGGCCAGGCGATACCCGGTCTTGTCCCGGAAGAAAGGCGCCGCCCCCCGTACCGCGTAGAGGGCGGTGAGGAGATCCCAGCTGGAACGCGCCTTGGCGGGGGTTTTCACGTAAATGTCGTAGGCGCGCACGCAGGGATTCTCGGGATCCCCCTCGCGCACCAGGCGGCCGCCGGTGAGAATGCTTTCCCCGTGGGGCATCACCGCCAGGGCCACGGGCCAGCCGTTGAGCACCTTCGCGGCGGACGGCAGGTCGCAGTGCCAATTGAAGGTCTGATGCCCTTCCGGAAAACCACTGGTGGCCATGGTGACCAGCCGCTTGACCTTGCGCGCCACCAGGTCGCGCCCCGACAGGGGGCTGATGTCGTCGGGACCGCTCTCCAGGAGTCCCGCCAGGGCCGTCAGCATCCCCACCGCGCAAATGACCACCGATCCATCGTCCGCGGCGGCCAGGGTTTTTCGGTAGAGCCGCACGCCGTCCTGCACGGCCGGAGTCTTGCCGCCCTTGGCCGCACGGTACATCTCGGCCACGGCGGGTACATAGTCCGCGCCCGTATCGCGGATGTGCCGGCGTGCCTGGCGGTACAGGGCATATACCGGGCTTGTCTCTACCGTCGGCCAGTCGGTCCAACCTACGGGAAGGTTTTCCCGGCCATACCAGGCGTTCACCGCCTGCACACAGACGGGACCGTCAGGCGCCGGGGCGGAATGGATGACCGCCAACAGTTGGGCTTCCCCCCGGTCCATGAGCGCGTGCAACACGGCCAGTGCCCCCACGTCATCCACGTCGGTATCCATGTCCGTATCAAAAATGATGGGCACCGGCGTGGCCGGTGGAACTGGCGCCGTCAAGGTCAACGTGGATACCAAGAGATAACTCAACATGGTCTGAATCCCTCCGTGTGCTGCGCCGCCAACCGGCGCGGTGAACCAGGCACAATATAGCACAGGATGAAACCGGGTAAAGGATCTTGCCACGGAATGACAAGGGAGAAAAAGACACGAACCGGCCTGCTTCCTTCCCCTTCTTTGTCATCCCGAACGCTGGCGTGGCGCACGGCAGGGGAAGTGGGATAGAATTGTGCCCGAAACAGGTCCACGAGGAGCAGACATGGCGGTAGCAATCGTGACGGGGTCGGCGGGGCTGATCGGCGCGGAGACGGTGCGCCGTTTCACGGCGGAAGGCTATGCCGTGGCGGGCATCGACAATGACCTGCGCGCGTATTTCTTTGGGGAGGAAGCGTCCACGCGCTGGGCGGTGGATCGCCTGCGTGAAACCTGCCCGGCCTACCGCCACTTCGAGGCGGATATCCGCGACCTCGCCGCGCTGGAGAAAATCTTCGCCGAGTTCGCCGGCGAGATTGCCGTCATCATCCACACAGCCGCCCAGCCCAGTCACGATTGGGCCGCGCGCGAACCCCTCACCGATTTCGGCGTCAACGCCATGGGCACGCTGAACCTGCTGGAACTTACCCGCAAACACGCGCCGGAGGCCACCTTTGCCTTCACCTCGACCAACAAGGTCTACGGCGATGCGCCCAACGCCCTGCCCCTGGTGGAGCGGGAGACGCGGTGGGAGCTGGATCCCGGCCATCCCTGGGCGGAGCACGGCATCGACGAAACGATGTCCATCGATCAGTGCAAGCATTCGGTCTTCGGCGCGTCGAAGGTGGCGGCGGACGTGATGGTGCAGGAGTACGGGCGCTATTTCGGCATGAAGACGGCGGTCTTCCGGGGCGGCTGTCTCACGGGGCCGGGCCATGCCGGCGCGGAACTGCACGGCTTCCTCTCCTACCTCATGAAGTGCGCCATGACTGGCCGGGAATACCGGATCTTCGGCTACGGCGGCAAGCAGGTGCGCGACAACATCCACAGCCATGATCTCGTGTCGTGTTTCCTCGAGGTCGCCCGGGCGCCGCGCGCGGGCGAGGTATATAACATCGGCGGCAGCCGCCACAGCAACTGTTCCATGCAGGAGGCCATTGCCAAGTGCGAGTTCATCACCGGGAAACGGATGAACACCGTCTACGTGGACGAAAACCGCAGCGGCGACCACATCTGGTGGATAGGCGACGTGCGTAAGTTTCAGGCACACTATCCCGATTGGCGTTTCACCTACAACATCGACGATATTCTGCGGGAGATTTACCATGGTTTCGAGGGCCGCATCTGAATTGCGCCCCGAGGCGCCCAACACACTCCGCTACACCGTCCTGATCCCGGCCTACAATGAGTCGGCGAACATCCTGCCCACGCTGAACGCTTTGGCATCCCTCCTGCGCGCCGAAGGTATTCCCTTCGACCTGCTCGTGGTGAACGACAACAGCACCGACGACACGCCCGCCGTGGTCGAAAACGCACGGGCGTCGATCCCTGAACTGCACATGGTAACAAACACCCCGCCCGGTGGCCTGGGCCGGGCCATTCGATGCGGCCTCCGCCATTTCGACGGTGACGTGCTGGCCGTGGTCATGGCCGATTCCTCCGACCACCCCGAGGACGTGGTCCGGTGCTACCGGAAAATTGAAGAAGGCTATGATTGCGTCTTCGGATCGCGTTTCAGCAAGGGTGGAAAGGTGACCCATTACCCGCCCGTAAAGCGCGTGGTGAACCGCATGGTCAACCGCATGATGCAACTCATGTTTTTCACCCACCACAATGACCTTACCAACGCCTTCAAAGTCTACCGTCGCCACGTTATCGAGAGCATCAGTCCCTTGCAGGCCGCCCACTTCAACATCACCATCGAGATGTCCCTGTCATCGCTCATCCGCGGTTATCGCATCGCCGCCATCCCTATTTCCTGGTCCGGACGCACCTGGGGACAATCCAACCTCAAACTCCGAAAAATGGGCCGACGATACCTCTGCACCCTCCTCATGATCTGGTGCGAACGGCTCCTGATCCTCGACGACCTCATGGGGGAGACCAAGGCGCCCATGAAACGGTGATAGTGATGCGTGCTTCCGGCCTGGCCGGGTCTGCGCCGCCGGCCGCCCCGTCTGTCATGACGCAGGAATCGCAACTTTTTTGTGAGGAATCTCACAAAATCCCCCGCAAACGGCCCCAAGGTCTCACCGTCGCTTCTGCTCTCGACGGGGTTTCCATTTCCAGCCCGGACATTATCACCCCCGCTCGTCATAAGCATGGGTGAATGGGGCCAGGTAAAGGGCTTGGCGAAACGGGGGAGGCGACCGCCTGTAGATGCACGTCGAGTTCGCCGGGCAAGACAAGTCCTTGAGACGGCCCGGGATACGCGTGCGCAACAGGAAACGGGTGAAATATCCGGGTTAAGCGGGAAACCGTCTCGCCGGGATTGGCACGCTCACCGACCCATGACACCAGGGTGAATCCGCCCCTCCATTTTTTCGCCTTGTTGAAAATAACACCGGCCCACCCGGCCAAAATGAAAAAAATGTTAAAATACCATGCGAAGGGAATAGGCGGCATCAATGAAGGGTTTGGTACAAAGTATTTGGCAAAGAAAGGCTGGACACGGGCCAAACGGGCTGACGGGAGACGATTCCATGAACAAACTTCGGATAAGCGTGATTATTGGTGTGCTTTGTCTCGGCGCCGTGGTACAACACAATGCCGCGGCTGCGGTTTTTGCTCAATATGACGGTGTGGATGGCGAGTCGACCGACGCCGATCACGTGAACTGGATTGATGTCCTTTCGGTGAGTTGGGGCACGACGCAAGCGGTCTCGCACCGCACGGATCCCCGTGGCGGCCGGCGGGCACTGGAACCGGGGTTTTCCGACCTTACCATGCTCAAGACGCTGGACAAGTCGTCGCCCAAACTCATGGTGGCTTGTGCCGCCGGAACGCGTTTCGCCACGGTGAACATTGACTTTACAAGTTCTATGGGCGATGCGCCCCAGTCCTATCTGCTCATCGAAATGACGGATGTGGTTATTTAAGGCTATTCGGGCGGTGGCGCGGCCACGGACACTCCCACCGAAGAAGTAAAGTTGAATTTCCGGACCATAAAGTTCACCTACAAGCGCTATGATGCGACCGGAGCGCTCCAGGAGACGGTGGTCAAGGGCTGGGACGTGGAGACCGGTGCGGAAATGCCCTGAAGTGGGTGATCTCCAAGTGCGATGGAGGTGATGACGATGCGCATGTTTTGGGCGGCCCTTGTGACGGGCGGGGCGGTGTGGGGGCTCGTGTCCGCCCGCGCCGCGCAGGATGTTTATTATGCCGAGTCGGCCGGTGTCAGTCGTATCAATCTTGATGCCGGCGCGGTGGAGCGGCCCCTGCCGATGGCCCGTGACGCCGCGAGCCTGGCGCTGGACTTCGACGCGGCCACGCTGTACTGGCTCGACCGGGACGGGCGGCGCATTCTTCGCGCCCCGGCAGCGGGCGGCGCCATTCAAACCGTCGTGGCCAATCTGGACGCTCCCGGGGGTATCGTGCTGGACACGACACAGGAGAAGTTGTATTGGTCTTCCCCCGGACGTATCCAGTGTGCCCTGTCGAGCGGTGGCCCCATCACGGACGTGGTGGTCGGCCCGCGGCGGCCCATGGGCATCGCCGTGGACGCCGGGAACAGGGTTATCTACTGGGCGGACCGTGACGCGGGCATAATCGGTTCCGCCTTCCTGGAAACAGGCGATATTACCACGCTCGTGTCCAACCTGGATCGCCCCGAATGGTTGGCCCTTGACCTGGACAACCGTTATTGCTACTGGGCGGAGCGGGACGGTTCCCGGATTCGCCGTGTACCGCTCGATGGCGCCGGATTAGAGGAGGTCGTGTTGACGGGAAGCCGGGCCACTCCCCTGCAAATCGCCTTGAACACGGCGAACCAGGAAGTCTTTTGGACCAGTGCCACGGGAACGTACGGCGCACCTCTCGCCAGTCCGGCCACCATCACGCTCAACGTGCCGGGAACTGCGTCCGCCATCGCCGTCACCGAGGACACCATACCGGACCAGGCCGTTGGCGTGTGGGTGGATTTCAGCCGAAACGCACCGTTTTACGGCACCTTTCCGTGGCCCCACGGCGACCTCGCCTCCGGCCTGTACGCCACGGTCACCGGCGGTAAGCTCCACTTCATGCCGGGCACGACCCCCGAAACCGCCCGTATCGTCCGCGAGCTTCGTCTCATCGCCTTCGGCGGCACGGTGCGCCTGGGCGTGGCGACACCCTAGCGGGGCAGGCCCTGGCCCCCGTCGGCCCCCGTTGGTGTATTTGACGGGAGACACGTTTAACCCGTAAGCTCTCCGAGTTGGTTTTACCTTCTTATCCTTGTATTTGATCCCCGGGAGAGCACCATGAAACGTGACACCTCGAATTCCCTTTGGCGGCAGGCGAACCGGACCCTGGTGGGCGGCGTAAACAGTCCCGTGCGGGCCTTCAAGGGCGTGGGCGGCGATCCCTTCTTCGTCACGTCGGGCAAGGGAGCCACCATTACGGATGCCGATGGCAATGAACTGATTGACTACGTGTTGTCGTGGGGGCCCCTGGTGCTGGGGCACGCCCACCCGGCGGTGGTCGAGGCGGTGTGCAAGGCCATGGAGCGGGGGGCGAGCTTCGGCATCCCCACGGAAGCGGAAATCATCCTGGCGGAGAAGATTGCCGCTCTCGTGCCAGGCATCGAAAAGGTGCGCCTGGTAAACAGCGGCACGGAGGCCACCATGAGCGCCATCCGCCTCGCGCGGGGCTGCACCGGCCGCGACCTGGTTGTAAAGGTCGAAGGCTGCTATCACGGCCATGTGGACAGTCTCCTCGTGGCGGCGGGCAGCGGGTTGACCACCCTCGGCACGCCGACCAGTCCCGGCATACCCGAAGCGCACGCGGCCTGCACGCTCACCATGCCGTACAACGACCTGGAGGCCACGGAGGCCGTCTTCAACGAGCATGGGGAGAACATTGCCTGCATCATTGTCGAGCCCGTGGCCGGAAACATGGGGGTGATTCCCCCGGAGCCGGGCTACCTCGAAGGACTGCGCGCCATCACGAAAAAGCATGGCGCCCTGCTCATCTTCGACGAAGTCATGTCGGGTTTCCGCGTGGCCCTGGGCGGCGCGCAGGAACGTTACGGCGTCACGCCCGACCTCACCACGCTGGGAAAGGTTATCGGCGGCGGCCTGCCCGTGGGGGCCTATGGCGGCCCGGCGGAACTGATGGACCAACTCTCCCCCGTGGGGCCTGTCTACCAGGCGGGCACCCTCAGCGGCAACCCCCTCGCCACGGCGGCCGGTATCGCCACGCTCGACGTGCTCACGGCGCCGGGCGTGTTTGAATCCATCGAGAAGAAACACCGGCAGCTTGGCGAGGGCCTGGGCGAGATTGCCGCCGAATCCGGCATCCCGGTCTACCGCACACAGGTGGGCTCCATGGCCTGCCTGTTTTTCAACGAGAACGCCGTAACCAACTATGCCCAGGCCACGGCCTCGGACACGGAACGGTACGCGAAGTTTTTCTGGGGCATGCTGGAACGGGGCATTTACTTCGCACCTTCGCAATACGAGGCGGCCTTTATGAGCAATGCCCACGGCGAGGGCGACATCGCGCGAACCCTGGAGGCGGCAAAGGCGGTTTTCGCGGAGTTGGGTTAACCGCTTACGCCTTTCATGGACCGTCATTGCCGGGAGCCTGGGCGGCCGTGGCAATCTGGACATATCCAAAGACACGCCACCCCCGCTGCGCTCCCAACATGTACGGATTGGTCTCTTCCCCGTGAAGCTCCATGCCTATGGTCACGGAAATGTGTTTACCCCGTCAGCCCCGCTTTCGCGGGGATGACGGGGGGGCGTGGCACGAACGGCGGGGGCGATTACCGGTCCCGGCCTGGCCGGGTCGGGATGTCGTAAACCGCTTCCTCCCGCAGTAATCTTATTTTGCGTTGTATCCACTTAGAACCGCTGGATTTACGAAGGGCAACCTGTAAAGAGATATGTTGACCGTCCAAGGGAGGCATGGTATCATTTTGTAAACTGTGGAGTTGCTTTCCATGGCTTGTGCCGCCCGTGGTTGTCGCGTGCCGCGCGAGACAGGCAGCGCCGCGACCAACATCATTTGGGGAGATGCCCAGCATGAACAAGACCCGAAACCGAACGGCCACCCGGCAGCACGACGGCTTCACGCTCATCGAATTGCTCACGGTCATTGCCATCATTGCCATCCTGGCCGGCCTTACCTTCGGCGCCCTGCCGCGCGTCCTGGAAAAAGCCCGGGAGAAGGCACTTACCAACAATCTGAACCAGATCCGTACCGCCCTGGTCACCTACATGGCCGACCATGGTTCCTATCCTCCCGGCTACGGCTTCCGGTCGTGGGCCACACGGGGACAAACATGGCAACAAGTACAGCAAGATCCGAGGTTCAGAGAAGATAACGACCTCAGCAAGAGGTTGATGCAAGAGGTCGTTTATTATCTGATCCCTCTGTCCGGCTTCCTTCGACTCAACGAGGACAAGGATATTGTCGACGAGTTCAGCGAAGGCTACGACACGGACCGGGACAACCAGTTGGGCATGATGGAGTATTCACCCATCCCGCAAGAAGACGTGGTCACCGGGGTGAAGTCCTATCCCCTGGAGCTTTACCTGGGTAACAACCTTTCCGGCCAGGTACAGCAGCAGATGTCGCTGCAACAGCGCCCTTTCATTTACGTTCCGGTAAACCTCCGTCAATTCAAAACCGTGCGGAAGTACTGGCTTGAACGGGCGGCCGAGATCGGCACGGACGCCAATGGTACCAACGCCGCCCTGGAGGCGCGCATCTGGGAACCCAACGACCCCCGTCTTCGGAATGTTACCTTTCCCCCCGCGACCTACGACGCTTTCGTGCTGATCAGCGTGGGGCCCGGCACCAACACACACGGTATTCTCGCCAACACCCCCATTACCGGAACGGGGATCAATCAGCTTGACTGGTATCACATCTCCGCCCTTCGGACGTACTTCCTCGCCACGCGCGACCTGAACACGAATGGCGAGTTGGATTTCGATTTCACGGCGCGGACCAAGAGGGGCGAAGGCAGCGTGGGACCCTATGAAGTGAGGACCAAACGGGGCACCTTCACCACCGATAACGACCTTCCCGATCCCAAGATGCCGGGCGGTCAGGGCCCCTGGATCTATAAATACGAATAGTGACCATGAACCGGGCATGCACGGGGCGGACCTGCGGGTCCGCTCTGTTTTTATTTCGGGGTAGTCTTTCACGGGCATCCGGGGGGGCGTAGGGGAGCGAAACCTTATCGAAGTTCCTGGAATGGTTACGGTCCATTTTTTCAACCCATGCCGCCGTTCGCGCGACATTGGGGGGCCTGGTGCGGTATCATTCGCTCCTTAACCACTTAAAACGTGTTCCGCTAACCACGGGTCCGCCTCACCATGAATGAAAAACACCAGCGTCAATCCACAACGATCCAAAGTATGGGAATCCCCGCGATTGGGGGGGTGGTGCTTGCCGCCATCGGCGTGGGCATGGTGATCCTGGGCATGGTCAACGGCGATCTCCTGCCCGATTGGCTTCGGGGACTGGGTATCATTCTCGGCGCGATGGGAACCTATGTGTTTCTTTCCGGCGGCGTGGAACGGAGCCATGTTTTCGAGTGGATGCGTGCCGCGGCACTGGTATTAGCCGTGCTGCTGCCGGTGCAGTGGGCCATTGCACAACCTTTCAAAATCCCGTCGAGTTCCATGGAGCCTACGCTGCACGGTAAGGGCAATTTCCTTACCGATGACCGCGTACTGGTCAATAAGTGGGTTTATGGTTTGCGTATCCCTTTCACAAACAAGCGTATTTGGGAAGGGAAGGACCCGGAACGGTGGGACATCGTGGTGTTTCACAGCGCCGAGGAAAACGCCAGGTATGGGACGCTGGTGAAACGCATCGCCGGTCTGCCCGGCGAGGACGTTCTCATTCGGGATGGACGTCTTTGGGTAAATGGCAAAGTGGTCCCCTGGGGCCAAGGCATGGCCAAGGATCAGCGTTACACGACGGATCCCCGCATGCGGTACGCGGTGTATGAAACGCCCCAGTCCATGCACGTACCCGAGGGACATTATCTTGTCCTGGGGGACAACAGCGGCAACAGCCGGGACGGCCGCTATTTCGGCTGGCTGCCGAAGGACCACATTCTGGGACGGGTATCCAATATCTGGTGGCCGCCCGCGCACTGGCGGGATTTCACCGGTTTCTCACGCACGTGGTGGGGCAGGCTCTTGCTCTTTGGGCTTCCACTCCTGCTGGCCGGAAACGAAATCCGGCATTTTTTTCGCCGTCGAAAAATGCGGAAACGGGGCTTAAACGTTTAGCCCGCCGGGCGGAGATTACGAGAGAACATGGCAAAGAAACCACGCAAGAAACATGATGCCACGAATGGGCGCCGTGCCTTGCCCAAGCAGGCTTGGGCCATGGGCGCGGCCTGCCTGGTGGCGGGGGTCGCGGCCATCGTAATGACCAAGCGGAACCCCTCCCTGCCAGGGTGGGTGTGGTACGCGGGCGCCCTTCTCGCCGTGATTGGCCTGCACCTGGTTTTTTACGCCACCCTTCCCCGTGAACAGGCCATTGAATGGTTCAAGAGCGAGATCTTCGCGCTGAGCCTGGCCCTGACCTTCCGTTGGGCCATCGCCGAGCCGTATCGGATCCCTTCCGGGTCGATGGAAACCACCTTACACGGTGACCCACGCATCGGGCGGGGTGACCGGGTATGGGTGAATAAGTGGGTGTACGGGCTGAAGGTCCCTTTCATGAACCATCGCCTCTACCACGGCAAGAAGCCCGAACGCTGGGACATCGTGGTCTTCAAGGCAGTGGAGAAGAACGCACTCCATGGCACGCTGGTCAAACGTATTGTCGGTCTTCCCGGCGAGCGCGTGGAGTTGCGTCTGCGGGATGAGTCCGTGCGAAACAGTGGTCGGCACCTGATGCAGGGCGCCATGGGCAAAGCCGATCTCTACATCGACGGTAAGCGCGTCCCCTATCCCGATTTCATGCCCAAGGATCATTTCTATACCGCCCCCCTGAAGATGCCATCTCCTTCCGAGAAGGGGTTTGGCATGCTCTACGCCGTGCGCCCCGAAAAGGAGTTTGCCGTCGTGCCCGAGGGCCATTACCTCATGCTGGGCGACAACAGCGCAAACAGCAAGGACGGCCGCTACTACGGTTTCGTACCCAACGAGCATATCGTTGGCCGTGTGGCCTCCATCTTCTGGCCGCCGCCGCGATGGCGCGATTTCACGGGTTTTTCCCAAACCCTCTGGTGGCGCACGCTGTTGGTTCTGCTCGCGCTATGGACCGCCATCCGGCTGCTGCTGGGGCGTTCGGTGGCCGTGCGGACCGGCGCGGAAAAGGGCAAGAGCCATCTTTGGATCAGCTTTGGCGCCTTTGGTTTGCGCCTTCCCTTCACGCGATACTGGCTTTACCAGTGGGGCCGTCCCGGTCGGGGCGACCTGGTGGCCTATCATCCGCCGGAGAGCCGTCCGGGCACGAAGGAGATGCTCGTCGGGCGCATCGCCGGTCTGCCCGGCGAAACGGTGAAGGTCAGCCACGGCATACTGCACGTGGATGGCGC
Organism: Candidatus Hydrogenedentota bacterium; assembly: GCA_024278275.1. Lineage (GTDB taxonomy): Bacteria > Hydrogenedentota > Hydrogenedentia > Hydrogenedentales > JAJRTN01 > JAJRTN01. Next base: position 13,650 of record JAJRTN010000158.1, on the reverse strand, counting down.
GCCGGTGGAGACGCCGGACAGCCTTGCCTCACGTACGTTCAGCGAAGCGGTCGCCGATGCACACTTTGGCGTGGGCAAAGGGAAAGGCAAGTCACGGGTTCCCGAAGAACACTATTTCATTCTGTCGGAAGCCGAGGGAGAAACCGTGGACAGTCGTTCCGTGGGTTGGGTGCCCCGGCGCGGACTGGTGGGAAAGGCCGTTTGTTCCTGGTGGCCGCCATCACGCTGGGGACGCCCCTGACCCGATGCCGCCGGAACCGGGAATTGCTGCCGCCTCCATGCCACGACCAACCGTCACCCCCGCGAAAGCGGGGCCCCATGATACGGCACAACACCTTGACCTCTTTCGTGGATTCCCGATTTCGCGGGAATGACGGCGGGGGGGGCAAGCATTGATTTGGGACATTCTGTACAAAACTCCACGGCAAGGGACTGATTTCCTTTCCATTCCCGTGGGGCCGGCGCGACAATGATCGGCATCTACATTCACATCCCTTATTGCCGTACGCTCTGCCCATACTGCGACTTCGTAAAAGAGCGCACTTCCACTTCGGTACCGAAGGCCTACCTGAAGGCATTATGTGCCGAGATCGAAAGGTTTGGAGGCCCTGACGAGGCGGGCAGCGTTTTCTTCGGTGGTGGAACCCCCTCGCTGCTGCCGCCGAAGGACCTCGCGGAGATCCTGGACGCGCTGCGTCGGCGCTTTCGGTTTACCAACCCGGAGATCACCATCGAGGCCAACCCCGATGACGTGACCCCCGCGTTGGTCCACGATTGGCGGAACACGGGAATCAATCGCGTGAGCCTGGGCGTGCAGAGCTTCGACGATGCCGTGCTCCGTTACCTGGGGCGGCGTCACGACGCTTCCGCCGCCCGGCGGGCGTGCGAGGCCGTGGCGGCGGTTTTCAACACCTGGAGTCTCGACCTTATCTACGGCGCACCGCCCAACAACGCCTGGGAACGGACCCTGGACCAGTGCCTCGAACTCGACCCGCCCCATGTCGCCGCCTACGGACTTACCTATGAACCGGGCACGCCCTTTGCCCGCCGAATGGACAACGCGGTGGAGGACGATGTGTCGCTGGCCCTGTACCAGGTCCTGGAGCGAAAACTTGCCGCTTATGACCATTACGAAATATCCAATTTTGCTAAGACGGGCCACGCCTCAAAGCACAACCTCGTCTATTGGCGCAATACCGAATACGCGGGCTTTGGGACCGCCGCCTATTCTTTCATTGACGGTATCCGCGCGCGCAATGTCATCGACACGACCGCCTATCTCAACGCGCCGGGCACCAAGATGGAGGCCCTTATCCTTTCGGAAGAAGAGATCCGGCTGGAGACGGTGATTCAACACATGCGCCTTCGCGAGGGCCTGCCGAAAGCGGCCTATCGCGACCGTTTTGGCGCCGACGTAAACGAGCATTTCGGGGACGCCTTGACGGCTCTATTGGCACGCGGTCTCGTCGAAGAGAGCCAAACCCACTTTCACCCCACCGCCCGGGGGTTTTATCTCAACAATGAGATTGGTTTGGCCCTGGTGGGATGAGGGCGCGCGTTTCGGCAAAAAGGAAGTTCCCCCTCGGTTTCCACGGGTGAAACCATGTGGCCTGCTCTCCGCAACTCGCACAACATGGTGTGGCGGGCTTCAAGCCTGTAAACACATGACACGGCGACGTGCGACCAAGGCGATAAGCCCCAAGCTCATCAAGACGACGGTTGCGGGCTCAGGCACAGGGTCACAAAAGCCGGTATAGCCCCATGAAAGCCCGTCATAGATCACGACCTCCTGGATCCACCAGTTGTTACTAAACGAGGCCTGCTGGATAGTACCGAAGGACGCCAGAAACATATAGAAATCCACTCCGCCATTCCACGCGTTGACCTCTGGATGCACGTCCTGGGGACCATCAGTCCAAGTCATATCATGCCCGGTTTCAAGCGTGTGGCCCGGTGGTGTCCACGGCCCTTGCGTTGAGGAGTAATAGGCCGGGTGCTCGTCGCCCGTTCCATCAACCTCGTAGCTATCAAGAGGCACGAAGTCGGACTGACCATGCTCATAGTAAAGCTGAACCCAGTCGAGTCCCAAATTCGCCTCGTTGGTCTCATAATCGTAGTATGCGGAGATCTCCGCTCCATGCAAACATTGGCTGCCTACTTCCCGATCAAAGGCCTTGTACCAATCGATGCTCATCGTTCCGGAAAGGTGACTGCTTGCCAATGTATACTGGTAGAGTAACGACCCCCCCATGTAATCACGGATACTGTACTGGCTGTTCAGACCGGCAAGAATGTTGCCGCTCAGTGTGTTGTTGCTTGTGGCACCTAAGTCCAGATACTCCAAGTCGTTCAACCATGTGCCTCCCGGAGTTACACCCTCGCATGGGTCGTAGGGGTCGAAATTGTCGCTCTCATACCGGAGTGTGAAGGAATTGTTGGTCTCGATATCCGTAAGCGTGGCCCACGAGGGTACCATCAGGCCAAACAAAGCCAATGCAATAATACTGCCCTTAAGAATCATCCTCATTGTTCGTCTCCCCGTTGTCCCGGTCCGCTTCCTGAAAATCAGTCCGCCTGGTTTCTCAGTGACGGGTTGGGAAGTATCGTTTGGGCAAGTTTGGGTGGCACACGTTTGCTGCTCATGGCTGCTCTCAAACGCTTGAGAAAAACCTTTGCTTTGTTTCGGATGCATTTTCCGTACCGGGTTTCGCGTTTCAGGGGGGATTCATAAGTCTAAGAATAGAAGTACTTACAAACGAGAGGGTGCCAATCCTGTCGACTTCGATACGTGTCGCCCGGTAATTGTTGGTCATCCCCGACCATCTTGTGCGGCGCTCGTGCTGGGTGTGACGGCCTGCTTCGGGCGGACTTGGGCGGGAGTCGGTTCTGAGAATGCCTCCGCCACTCCGCCACGTTTGAATACGTGGGCATCCCCGAATATAGTTAAGCATGGGTCTGTTTACGGTTTGCAGGAGAATGCGTCGGCAATGTGCCCGCCACGAAGGAGATATTTATGCGTGACATGACGGGGTTCCCGGGTTACCGTGTGTTGTGCCTGACGGGATGGATGGTCCTTACTTTTCTTGTCTTTCAAACTTCCGCCGTTGCGGATAAAGCATGGCAGCACCCGAAGACCCCCGGGAAAGGCCGCACGGTCATCGGCGGCATCCCCTGGACGCCTGCCACGGGCAAGGTCGTCTACGGCAGCGACGACCGTATCGATGTTTACGCCGAGACCGATGCGAAGCGCCTGGCGTGGGCCGCGGCGACGTGCGCGCTGGTTTCCGCGGGGCAGATGACCGACAACGGCGACGGCACCTTCACGCTCAACGTGTCTGAATACACGGTCAGCGGCAGGCCCGCGTGTGCCGAAGAACCCTTTGGAGACCAGCCTACGGCCCCCTTCTGCACCGGCTTTGTCGTGGGGGATGCCCTCATCGCCACGGCGGGCCACTGCTATGACCAGGGTGATCTGTCCTCCGTTCGCTTCCTCTTCGGTTTCCAGATGGCCAACGCCTCGGATCCCGTGACCACCTTCGATGACACACAAGTCTATTCGGGCGTCGAGGTCGTGGGACACCAACTCCAGGGGGACTTCGACTACACGGTGATTCGCGTGGATCGGCCCATCACGGCCGCCGGTGCGCGCCCGCTTGAACTGAGGCGGTCGGGTGTCATTCCCGTGGGCACGAAAGTGGGCGTCATCGGTCATCCCAGCGGGCTTCCCATGAAGATCGCCTTCGGCGATGCCACGGTGGTACGGGACAACACCAACGAGGGCTTTTTTCTTGCCAACCTGGATACCTACGGCGGAAACTCGGGTTCGCCTGTTTTCAATGCCGAAACCGGCGTGGTCGAGGGTATTCTTGTGCGGGGAGAAACGGATTTCGACATTCGGGGCACCTGTTTCGTTTCCAACCAGGTGCCCAATGACGGCGGCTCCGGCGAATCCGTGAGCAAAAGCCTGACCTTCGCCGAGTTCGTGCCCGCCCAGGGCGGTGGCACGGTGTCCTTCGACAAGACCCACTACCAGTGCGCAGACACGATTTCCGTTACGGTTACGGACACCGACCTGGCCGGTACGGGCCTGGTTACCGTTTCACTGACCGGCAGCGGGGGGGACGCGGAAACCCTCAACCTTGGGGAAAACGCCCACGAAGGCACGTTCAGCGGCACGATTGCCCTGCGGAATGCGGCCCCGACCACCGGCAACGGCATGGTCGAGGCGGCGGAAGGGGAGACCCTCACCGTGACCTACCGGGACGCCTCGGGCAATGACGGCGAACCGGCCACCGTGACAGCCACCGCCCGGGTGGACTGTACCGCCCCCGTCATCACCAATGTTTCCTTGCCCACCATTGGCGGAACCACCGCTACGGTGATGGTCACCACCAACGAACCGACCACGGTCCGCCTTCAACTGGGCACTTCGTGCGGGCGGGACGATATCGTGACGCTGGACAGTCTCGCGGAAACCCACAACATTCATGTGACCGGCCTTACGCCCCAGGCCGGCTATTTCCTGACCGTCGAAGCGCGTGACGCGGCAGGCAACCTGACCTTGGATAACAATGGCGGGGCCTGTTACACATTGAATACCGTTGATCAGGCCGACTATTTTACCGAGACCTTTCCCGATGAAACGTCGGACCTGGAGGGCATGTCCGTGACCTTCGTGCCCACCGAATCGGCCTCGGGCTACAGTGCCTGCGTGACGTCCGCCACGGCCTTCCCCGCAGACCCCGCGTGTGGCACGGCCTATTCCATCGGGGATGACGCGTTCGTTTCCGTCGGCATCGAGGACGGCAAGACATTCACCTTTTACGGCATAAGCTATGATTCGTTTTTCGTGGGCAGCAATGGCTACATCACCTTTGGGAGCGGCGACACAAGTTATGAAGGCCTGGAGGAGGCCCATTTCACCCTGCCCCGGATATCGGGTTTCTTCACGGACTTGGTGCCCGGTGGTAACGCCCCCGTGATTGTTCAGCAATGGGATGACCGCGTTTCGGTGACCTATGAAGACATTCCCGACTGGTGGGGCGACATACAGCGTTTCCAGATCGAATTATTCTTCGACGGCGCCATCCGTATTACCTGGATCCAACTGACCAATCCTTTCGGCGTAACGGGACTGTCCGCCGGGGGCGGCGTGCCGACCGACTTCGAAATGAGCGACATGAGCGCTTACGGGACCTGCGATACGGCCTACCTGGTGACGGAATGCGATGGCGCGCCCATCACGCCCCAATGCAACGGCGGATCCGGCGTGCCCGGCAATTCCTTCGGCTCGGGTGGCGACCTGATCGCCTTGGGCGCCATGCTGGTCATGCTCCTGGCTGTCGGCAGGGGAACCTTCCGAAACCGGCGTGGTTTGGCCGATCAGGGCAAATAGAGCGTGACCGGCTCTCCGGGATCGAGGCCGAAAGTTTTGTTGGCGTTGCCGTCGCGGACGGCGATCTCGAGATAGCCCGTGCCGCCGAACAATGCCAGCGCTTCGTCGGGCCGTGCCGCGGCATAGTGGCCATGGATGCCTCCCAGGGCACGCCCGCCGAATTGCACGCGGTAGGACGTGTCCTCCCGCAGGTGGACGGGCCGGATATTGGTGATGCAGTTGCCAAAGTGATCCACGTGGATCACCACGCCCTGAACGCGGCCGTCCTCCTCGATGGCGGGCTGGGGAAGATTCAATTGCACCAGCTCTTCCGTGGGCGGGCCGGCTTCCTCCATGGGAAACCCGGCCGCCAGCCGCGCGGCGCTCACGGCGAAAACATCGCGGCCGTGGAAAGTAGCACTCACCTCGGGCAGCATGAACTCGGAATCGGTGATGGTACGTGCCGAGAAGTCCAACTGCTCCGCGAGGAACAGGGAGAGTACGCCGTTGTCGGGGCAAACGAAGTATTGCCCGCCGGCGCGCGCGATGATGGGGGCTCTTGTACTTCCCACGCCCGGATCGACCACCACCAGGTGAACGGTCCCCTCGGGAAACCAGGGCGCGGCACCCGCGATGAAAAGGGCGCATTCAAGCAGATTTCCCGGCCCGATTTCGTGGCTGAGATCCTCCAGGTGCACGCCGGGGCATTCGCGGTGAAGCACGCCTTTCATAGCAGCCACGTAAGGGTCCCGCGGACCGAAGTCGGTGGTGAGGGTAATCAGTGGGGACAAGGGGTGATGGGTCATGGAGATGCTCCCCCGGTGTTGCGACATGACGGAACCATGTGGCGATTTCGCTGAAAATCATCTTTTCACAAAGAGCGTTTAGAGGGCATCACACCGGACGACGCGGTTGCGTCCGGCGGCCTTGGCGGCGTAGAGGGCGCGGTCGGCCGCGGCGATGAGGGCTTCCGCCGTTTCGCCGTGGGCGGGCCATTCGGCCAGGCCCTGGCTGATGGTGACCTTGAACACCGCGCCCTGGTGGTCAAGTTCACGCGCCTCGATGGTGGCGCGAATCTTCTCCGCCACGGTCTCCGCCTCGTCGAGATCCGCATCATCGAAAAGGATGATGGCCTCGTCGCCGCCATAGAGCCCGGCCACGTCCCGTTCCCTCAGACAGTCCCGCATCATGGCGCCCATCTCCCGCACCGTCATGCGTCCGGCGAGATGGCCATGGCTGTCGTTGACCTTCTTCAGCCCATCCAGATCGGTCATGGCGAGACAAAAGATGTTTCCCGGCCCACTCCGGCGGAGGTGCGTGTCGAGACGGCGGCGAAAGGCGTCCATGGTGAGAAGGCCGGTAAGCTGATCATAATTGATCAGGCGGTGTACCTGCTGGTGGTACCGCGCCTCGGCCTCGTCCTCGATGACAAACTTGAAGACCACATCACCCACGGCCACCCGCGTGCCGTTCATCAGGGGGGCCGTCACCACGCGCCGCCCGTTCACGAAAGTGCCGTTGCTGCTTCCCAGGTCCGTGATTTCATAGCCCGGCTTCCCGCTGTCCTCGCGGTAATCGATGCGGGCATGCCGGCGGGAAACACTGGCGGCACTTACCACGATGTCTGCCTGTTCGGAGCGACCGATGAGCTGGCTGCCTCGGCGCACCTCGTGCTCACGACCAATTTCACCACCGGCCATGACGATCAGGCTGACACGGCCTTCCGACGAAGCCATCTCCAACGCGGTTGACATGGCCACCCTGGTCGCGTCCAGCGCGGCCCGTTCCTTGCCGTGTTCCGTGTCTTCGTCTTTCAGCATGCGTCACCTTTCGAGAAGACGCATATCATACCAACGCCCGTTCCAAAGGCGCAACGGGCGGGGACCTATGGGACCTATGGGATCGATGGGGCCGGTGGGGCCGGTGGAGCCGGTGGAGCCGGTGGAGCCGGTGGAGCCGGTGGAGCCGGTGGAGCCGGTGGAGCCGGTGGAGCCGGTGGGGCTACTCGATCACCACGAACACACCTTCCAACGGATCAAGCATGACGGGGCAGATGAGGGTTTCATCGTCGCTCATCACCTCGGTCATATCGCGGATGATGCCGGTGCGGGGTTCCCAGCGTTGGGCCGTTTTTCCTTGCGTGCGGAAGACGGCGTAGGTCTGAACCGTCTCCTCGGCGAGGTTGGCAAGGAAGTAAATGTCCTTGCCATCGAGCTTGCGGTGACAGTAGAACAGATCGCGGCAGGGATTGCGCAGGAAGAGGTCGGCCGGGACGAGCTTGCCCACGGCCTCCGCCACGCCGGGCACATCACGGATTTCGATGACGCGGTCCGAGGCGGCGAGTTGTTTCGACAGGGCCACCACGCCTTCCGTCTCCTCGGGGTTCATGCCTTTCTCCGGCAGCCCGCCCAAGGCTACGATGCCACCGCCCGCCTCGACGAGGTCGGCCAATTGCTGGAGGGTTTCCAGGGGCATGACCCATGCCTCGGGCAGCACCACACAGCGGAAGGCCTCCCCCTGCAGATGGAGCGCACCGTCCCGCACCTCAGCCTCCAGAATCGCCTCGTCATCAAGGTAGTCGAAATCCCGCTGGTTGGCGAGCAACTCCTGGGAGACATGGCCGAAGTGATTGTTCACCCGTTGAACACGCTCGCCGACGGGGGGCTTCCAGGTGAGTTCGCCCGTGGGTGTCAGTTCGCCCCACACGCTCTGGATGGGGTAGTAGACCCCGATGTCGGCGATATGCCGTCCCTGGGTGAGCATGTAGCCCAGGCGCGCGATGTGGTTGTTGAACTCCACACGCTGTTCGTCGTCGAACTCGTCGAAGCGATAATAGGAGGTGATGCGCGTCAGGCCGAGGACATACTGGAAGTTGATGGTGGCGAGGCGCTGTTCGTAGGAGCAGGGCAGCTTCCGCACACGCTGCACATGACTCGATGTTTCGCTCTGGTTCTCCCACCGGCCGATCATGTGCGTGACGCTGCTGACGAACTTGGGCACGGGAATCTGGCGCGACCGCGCCAGCTCCGTGGGGTTCGAGCTGAGCATGTCGATACCGGGCACGTCCATCCTGCGCAGGTTGCGGTAGTGATCGCCCTCGAAGAGGGCGTGATGGTAAATGCTCTCCTCGATGAGGCCGTGACCGGAGGCGTCGATACCGTTGGCCCGGCACCATGCCTGTATCTGGCCGTAGTAGTTCTCCTCCACCAGTTCCGCCACGGCCCGCCAGAAGTCGAGCCGGCGATAGACGGTGGTTTCCCCCGCGTCCACGAAGAGCTTGGGCAGTTCCGCCACGATATCGTAGTCAAAGCGGGTCCGGAAATAGTCGCGGAAATGGCGGCTCCAGGGCACCACGGGCAGGAGTCCTTCCCGTTCCTTGAGGTAGGCCACCATGAGAGACGGCTCGTCGGTAAAGATGGCGGCGATGGCGTCCCACGCCTCCGGGCTGCACCGTTTCCTGTACGCCTCGTGAGTCACCTCGATGAACCGGGCGATGGCGTCGCGGTCCATGATATCCACGTAGGGAAGCGTGTCCGAGTAGTTCGCCTCGATGTGGGTACCCTCGTACATGCGCTTGACCTGGAAGGCCATGAGCCCCCACGGCCCGCCCTTCGTCTCGAAGGCGACCGCCCCATCGATCACCTTGTCCGTGAGGTCCACCTGGCGGGAAAGGTCGTACCGGCCATCCACCACGGGCGCGGCAATCACCAGCAGCGGCGGGCCGTCGATGCGCTCGTTCCTCGGCAGTTCGATCCGGAGTGTGCCCTCGCCTTCGATCCGTGACGCGATGATCCCTTTGCACTCGAACTCCGGATGGCCGCGCAAAGTGAGCCCCCCCGCCTTGCCGCTGGGATAGCCTTTTTCGTCGTAGAGCCAGAAGGTCATCCCTTTTTCGCGGTAAACATCGAGGGCTTTCAAGAACGTGGCCCAATGTTCCTCGCTCTCCAGGTAATCATCGAAGCTCACATTGGCCACCACGCCGCCGTAGCCATTTTCCTTCAGACGCTCAGCCATGGCTTCAATGGTGTCGCCCACGGGGGGGTAATGGAAGTTTCCATGGATAATCTGGAGCATACGGTAGGCATCGGGCGGATTAAGAAACTGGTCTTTCATGGTCGGGTCCTTCCCGTTTTCCGTGGGCTGGGCGATGATCGGCGCGGCTAGTATCAAGGTTATGCAGCAGGCGATCAGGGTGTTCGGTCGAATGGCAGCGTGCATGGATGGGTCTCCTTGCCGCCATTAGAGCATCATGAACGCGCCCATGCAAGTGGTGCCTGTTTCCCCGGTCTGTGCATGGACACACGGGTTCGCCCACCCGGTCCCTTCCGTCCACTGTGTCCGGAACCCACGCCGAAAAAATCTTCAGCAGCAGCCGCCCGTGTCTTCCCCCGGCGCTTCGCCACAGTCGAAGACGCCAAAATGAGTGGCGCGGTCGCCCTGGACACGGAAATGGAGCGCGAAACGGGTGTCTTCAAGCATGGCGGCCGTGTTGCCGCAAACGAGCATGGGCTTGCCCGTCTCAAAGACGTGGCCCTGGTCGAGGGCGAAGGCATGGGGATGGTCAGGAATGGTGCCGAGGTACCAGGCGACCTGACCGTAATCCTCGCAGCGATCTTCCAGGGAATCGAGCTTGAAGGCACGGATGGTACTGGATCGGAAGTTGGCAAAACCGATGCGGGCCTCGATTTCCGGGCTGTCGATGGTGATGGCGTAGCCGCTGACTTCCCGCACGTCGGCACAGCCCAGGTCCACCATGATACGGCGGAAATCCTCGCGGTAGAGCGCGCCACTGAGGCATTCACCGTAGAGTACGGGATCGTCACGCAATTCGGCAGGCAGGCGCCGGTCGGCGAAGACATCAGAAAAATACAGTTCACCGCCGGGCCGGAGCACGCGCATGATTTCGCTGAAGACTCGCGCCTTGTCGGGCGACAGGTTGATCACGCAGTTCGAGATCACCACGTCAACCGAATCGTCCTCGATGCCGGCGCAATCGAGGTCCTCGATGTAGCCCATGCGAAAGTCCACGTTGGGCTGATCATAACCGAAGGCCCGCATCTGGGAATCCACATGACGCCGCGCCACGGCAAGCTGTTCCTCGGTCATGTCCACGCCGATGACGAAGCCGTCGGGACCCACCAGGCGGGCGGCCACGTAAACGTCCTTCCCCGTGCCGCAGCCGAGATCCAGGACGGTTCGGCCTTCGAGCAGTTCCGGAAAGGGGGCGCCGCAACCGTAAGAACGCTCGATCAATTCGGGGTCCAGTTCCTTGAGAATAGCTTTGATCCGCGGCGGGAGGTCCTCCGCCGTGCAGCAGGCATTGGTCTGGAGGTCGTCCCGCGACTTCAACACCCGCCCGTAGTATTCCTTCACTTGTGCATTGATGTACGTGTCGGTCGTCGCCATTCGTTGTCCTTTGCTCGTGAAGCACCGCCACGGCCGCCACGCCAGGTTCGGCTAGATACCCGGAAAACACGCCTTGCCCGTCCCTGTATTCCGGCCAAGGCCAATACCATGCCACGGGCCGGGCCTGCCGGGGGGAGGGGAGACCGAAAACCCCATGACATGATCTCCAGGGTCCGATGAATTATACTGACTGTGGCGACTGGAAAACATGTCCTGCCCGCAGGGCATTTACAAAACCAAGGATTTTAATACGTGCCATCCCCAATGGGGTCCGCCCCGGGCTATATTCAGCCACATACCCTGAAAGAACTCTGGTTTCACACGGGGACCGCGTGTAATCTGTCGTGTCCCTTTTGCCTGGAAGGCTCGCGCCCCGGTGACGGACGTCTCCAGCAAATTACCCTCCATGACGTGAAGCCGTTCGTGGAGGAAGCATTGACGCTGGGCGTGGAACAGTTTTCCTTCACTGGTGGAGAGCCTTTCGTGAACCGGGATATTCTGGCCATCCTGGGCCATGCCCTCGACCGGCGTCCCTGCCTGGTACTCACCAATGGCACGAAGCCCTTGGGCAAGCGCTTTGAGCAACTTACCACGCTGCGGCAAAAGCCCAACGCCGTGCGGTTCCGTATCAGCTTTGACTACCCCGACCCCGCATTGCACGACGCGAACCGCGGGGAGGGCAATTTCGCGCTGGCGCTGGATACCGCGGGGAGGCTCCATCGCGCGGGTTTTGGTGTTTCCATCGCCCGCCTCGGGCGGCGGGATGATGACACGGAAGCGGTAAACGGGGCCTATCGAAAACATTTTGCCGCCGCCGGACTGCCGGACGAGACCCCCATCGTGGTGTTTCCCGAGTTCTTTCCCCCGGGCGCCCATCCGGAAGGTGTGCCCCGTATCACCGAGCATTGCATGACCACCCACCACACGGAAGAAAGCCGGGCGGGCTTCATGTGCGCCTACAGCAAGATGGTGGTAAAGCGCGACGGCCGGATGCGGGTTTATGCCTGTACGCTGGTGGACGACGATCCCGGTTATGACCTGGGCGGCACGCTGACGGAGGCCATAACACCCCGCGTCATGCTGCGCCATCACCGCTGTTTCTCCTGCTTCGCCCACGGCGCCAGTTGCAGCGAACCTCAGGTGTCGGCCTCCGCGTGATACCTGATCACCTGCACTCGTTCCAGGGTGACCAGGCCGTCGCCGACCATTTCGTCGATGTAGGGAATAAAGGTATCAATCTTTTCTTTACTGTCAATGATCTCGATAACCATGGGGAGGTCTTCGGATAGACGCAGCACCTTGGCGGTGTGGAGGTGACTTTTGGCGCCAAAACCCATGGGGCCGCGTAATACCGTGGCCCCCGCCATCCTCAGTTCACGCGCCTTGACAACGATGGCTTCGTAGAGCGGCTTGCGATGCCAGCGGTCGCTCTCGCCGATGTAAATACGGAGTTGGTAACCATCTTCCGGAATCGTCATGGAATCACCCTCCGTAAAGGCGCTCGGCCAGGCGGTAGCCCAGCCACACCAGCGCAAGTCCGGCCACGTTGCTCACGAGAACATTGGCCACCGCCAGGCCTTTCTGCCCGTCATTGAGCAAGGTGAAAGTCTCATAGCCGAAGGTGGAGAAGGTGGTAAAGGCGCCGAGAAACCCCACCAGCAGACCGACACGGTACTCTTCACGAATCAATGCGTGTTGCGTCAACACGACATAAAAAAAGCCGATGAGAAAACAACCGACAAGGTTGACCAGCAACGTACCCAGGGGAAACATTCCAGGCGAGAGTTTCTGGCCCCAATAGGCCACGGTGTAGCGGCCGGCGGCCCCGACGGCCCCACCGGCCGCTATCATGGCAATTTTAATCACTCACGCCATCCCGGTATGCCGCGCCTCAGACCGCACGCCGGCGAAAGAGGCGCAGGCCGGCCATGCCCAAAAGTGCGATCAGCAACGCCAGGCCGGCGTCGGAGATCAGGGGAAGCGTGTTGCTGCCGTCCAGGCCCGGATATGCGGCGGCCTGTATATAGTCCTCCACGCGACGATCCGAACTGATCACGTTGGCCCATTCTTCCATGTTAGTCAGGCCGTCGCGGTCGAGATCGCCGTTAATTGAAAAAGGTGGCGGCTCGCCTTCCTCGCCGGGCCAGTGGATGACCGGATAGGTCTCCGTCGCGCCGAGGGTCTGAAACACCGTGTTCATGGCCGGACTCATGGACATGAGCGCCGCAATGGCATTGGGCGAGGCACCAAACACATTTTCAAAATCCGCGAGCAACCCGTCCGTGAGCCAAAGCGCCTTGTTCGCCTCGAACTGGCAGATGGCTTCCACCGTGAGGGGCGCGTCCCGGCCCATTCCCTTCAGGTACGTTACCAGCAGCGCCAGCTCCGCCTGATCAGGGATACCGCTGACATCCAGGTCCGTCGAGTCCAGGGGAAGCGGTCCCAGGAAGGGTTCCAGATTCTCGAACAACACCTGTAACTCCCCATCGAAATCGGCATCGGGCTCCGAAAGATCGCCAGGGCAATCCAGCTTGTTCTGCGCCATGGCGCTTACCCCCGCCAAAACAAATGTCAACACCCATCCACCCACCATCAGCCTGCTCATGCGTCACTCTCCCGGGAAAGAACACCACCGCTCGCGTTCCTGTATCCCCATTTGCTTCAATGGGGCAGTTTCGCCTTTACTATACCATATCTTGGGTTTCTTAACCGAAAACGCGAATGCCTTCCGGGCCTGCGTCACCAAAGTGAGTTTTTCGATTTTTCTTTTGTTTTTGGGCAGTAGCATGTAGTATATATACTACATGGTCGTTGATTACAACCACAGGAGGATTGAGTATGACCCGGCTCCAACAATTGGAAGCACAACG
>JAJRTN010000157.1 GCA_024278275.1 Candidatus Hydrogenedentota bacterium | reverse complement strand
TGGGCTGCCTCGCCCTGGTGCTCCTGGTGGTGCTCCGGGCGGAGGCACAGGAGACACGGACCTACACGGTGTCCATGGTCTGTGAGAGCCGACCGACCCTCCTCGACCAGCTCAGACCGCTGAGCGCAGCCATCGCGCAAGACCCCAAGAGGGTCACCTCCGCCTACCGTCTGGAGCGCCGTGCCAATAACGATGCGGCCAAAATGGTCGACGCCCTCCGTGCGTTGGGCTGCCTTGAAGGCGCGGTGAACGTCACCGTGGAGGGTTCTTCCGACCCCATGTCCCTGGTCTTCACGATACATCCGGGCACGCAATACACCTTCGGCACGGCGGTCCTGCGGGCCCTCGACGGCCGGGGCGACCCCGTGGCACTGCCCCCGGCGGCGAGCGTGGGACTCATCGAGGGGGCTCCCGCCCTGTCCTCGACCCTCCGGGTGGCCGGTCAATCCCTGCTGACCGCCCTCCGGCAACAGGGCTACCCTTTTCCCGTGATTGCGAGGGAGCGCTACCGGGCCGACCCCACGCGCGGGCAACTCCTGCCGTCCATTACCATCCAGACCGGGCCAAAGGTCGTCATGGGCGCCGTGACCGTGACCGGCCTGACCGATGTTCACCCAACGGCCGTGTTGAAAGAGATTCCCTGGAATGACGGTACGGTTTACGACGAACGCCTTCTCGATGACTTTCGGAATCGTCTCTACCGGCTTGGCTTGTTCTCCGTGGTGCGTGTTTATGGCGGCTCCGCCCCGGATAACGCGGGAGCGCTGCCCATATCCGTTGACGTGGAAGAAAGCAAGCATCGCACCATCAGTACGGGACTGACCTATCATACGACGGATGGGCCGGGGCTGTCGGCGGCATGGGAAGACCGAAATCAACGCCACCTGGGGCACAGACTACGCCTGATGACCACCCTGGGCACACTGCGCAGGGAGGTGCGCGGGGCGTACGACATGCCCCACTTCCGGCGGACGGGCCAGCAACTTACCCTGGGGTTTGCCAGCGGTTCGGAAAGCACCAACGCCTACGACTCCACCTTCGTGAAAACCGAGGCATGGCTGTCCCGAAAACCCCGTTCCCGCCTGCGTATTGGCGCGGGATTGGCCCTGCGTTACAGCCTGGTGGAAGGTGAACATGAAGAAAAAAATGAGAACTACACATTGCTGTCACTCCCTTTCGAGGCCGAATGGGATGGCCGGAATATCCCCGCCAACCCCACGGCAGGCTGGCGGGCCGTGGGACGAATCGAACCTTTCATGGACCTGACCGGAGCTGCGGGGGGCTTCACCAAGGTGGACGGCACCTTCGCCTGCTACCATGCCCTGGATCGGAACGGGGACTGGATCCTGGCAACACGCCTTCGCCTGGGGGTCATGGCCGGTGCCTCGCTTGCGGGGATCCCCGACGACCTGCGTTTCTACGCCGGGGGCGGCGGTTCGGTCCGGGGCTATGCCTACCAGCGCGTGGGTCCGCTGGATCCCGAAGATGATCCCGTCGGCGGCAGATCCCTCGTCGAAGTGGGCCTGGAAGTGCGTAAGCGCCTGACGGAAAGCCTGGGGCTGGTCCTTTTCGCCGATGGCGGCGCGGTGGACAACGATATGCTCCCGTTGTTTTCGCGCCGTTTCCAGTGGGGCGCCGGTGCGGGGCTCCGCTATTTTACCCCCCTTGGTCCGCTGCGTTTTGACGTGGCCGTGCCGCTTGACCGGCGCGGTGAAGACAAAGCCTTTCAAATCTATGTCAGCCTGGGACACGCCTTCTGATGAAGTTTCCCCGTTTCAAATCACGTTGGCAACGGTACTTCTTCGTGGGGGGACTCCTGCTTTTTTCCCTGCCGACAGCTCTCATGGGCCTACTTCAAACCCCCTTCGCCAAGGCGTGGATATGCCGGTACGCGTCGAACATGCTGTCCGAGGCCACCCCTTTCGAGGTGACCGTGCGGGGCCTGACCGGTTTCCTGCCGTTCAGCGCGGGGCTGGAACATTTCTCACTAGCGGATGAGCAAGGCACTTGGCTGAGTGCTCAAGGGGCTTCGATTCGTATTTCCGTGGGTGCCCTTTCACGGGACCCGGTTCGAGCCAAGGTGATTCGGTTGGCCTCCTTGGAGATTCGCCGTATGCCCGTGGCCGGCGAAACCGCCCCGCGCCAGACGACGCCTCTCCACTTCCCCGCCGTCCCGGAAGCACCGTCCTGGCTCCGGGTTGAAAAACTTACCCTGGAGAAAATCCGGCTGGGGGCGCCCGTCCTCGGCGAAGCCATGACCCTGCGCGCGCAGGGGCGCTACGAACCCGAGCCCCCGGGGCCGGTGTTGCGTCTTCAAATCACCCGTCTGGATGGCCCCGGGGGAAAGATCGATCTGGATGCCGTCCTGGGGAAACAGGACCTGCAGGTTGATTTGTCGGTGGAAGAAGAACGGTTTGTCGGCGGGATCCTGGGCATGGAAGGACCTTTTCTGTTTTCCCTTCATGGACGTGGGCCTCTCGGGAAGTGGCAAGGCCGGGCTCAAGCGGCACTCGGGGGCGAAGCCATCATGAAGACCCGTTTTCGCCTCGATTATGGCGCGGCGTTGGGGCTGCGTGCCGAAGGCCGGATGAACACCACCCATCCCCTCGTGCCGAACCAGGCGCGGAAAGCCCTGTCGAACACGCCCCTTGATTTCAAGATCGATGCGCGGCTGACCGAAGATCGTGTCATAACCGTC
This sequence comes from Candidatus Hydrogenedentota bacterium, assembly GCA_024278275.1. Taxonomy (GTDB): domain Bacteria; phylum Hydrogenedentota; class Hydrogenedentia; order Hydrogenedentales; family JAJRTN01; genus JAJRTN01. The sequence continues at coordinate 19,259 of JAJRTN010000157.1, read as the reverse complement.
CGTACTCTTTCCCTGATGGCCGCTCCACTGGAATTGAAGGGCGAAGGCACCGTGAATCTCGCGGGTGGGCTCATGGATCTGGCATTCAAGGGACGTTTTCCCGCAGGCTCGCTGAACTTGGCGGGGCGACTCGACCTCGAAGAGGCGCGCCTGGAGGGTCGTTTCCAGGCGGACATCCTTGACGCGACAGCGTTTGGGACGTTGCTGCCCATGGCTTTGGCGGGCAAGGGCACGATCACCGCGGAGATGAAGGGCGGTCGAGAGGGAATTAACGCGACATTAGGGGTCAAAGTAAAGGACATGGCCATCGGCGAGGTGACCATCGCCTCTTCGTCGTTGCGGTTTGACGTCCACACCGGTTGGCTGGACGAGCCGATGGCGGATTTCGGCATCACCGGGGGCGGCGATGTGCTGGGAGTGCGGCCCCCGGGCTTTGAAGCACAGGATATATCCCTTAAGGTAGCCATGGAAACCATCGCGCGGAAAGACTTGCGGGTTCGGCGCGCCATCATGGTCGCTCCCTGGGGCAAGGCCGAAGTGCGGGGCATGGTCAACCTCGATACCCGCGCCGCCGACTTGTCGGCTGCGCTGGACCTTCCCCGGCTGGCCCCCCTCCTTGCACTCGCCGGACTCCAGGGATCGGGCTCGGTCAATGCCGCCCTGCGTATCCAGTCCAACGCGCCCTGGCCGACGGTCACCACCGAGACACACATCTCCGCCGTTGATTTGACCGGGTTGCCCGGTGAAATGGCGGGCCTGTTGGGGGGCCGCGTTACCATCGACGCTTCGGGCGTTCTCCGTGGCAAAGAGGCGACCCTGCGAAACATGGCGGTTGAATCGCCCAATCTGTCCTTCGCAGGAAAGGGCCTTTACCAACTGGATACACGGCATCTCCAAGCCCGCCTGGAGGGCGATGTAGTGGATTTGTCACCGCTCACACCACTTCTTGGCCATCCCGCGGGCGGGCGTGCCGAATACACCGCACGGGTGCGAGGTCCCCTTGACGCGATGACGGCCGAATTCACCCTGGACGTCTCCAGCCCCGTTCTGGGCCAAGCGTCCTTCGAGACCCTTCACCTGGAAACCCAGGCCTCGGGACTTCCCCGGAATCCTTCCGGAAACCTGGTGCTGTCGGGGACGCGTGGGGAAAGCCGTATCGAAGGACGCGCCCGCCTCACCTCCGATGAGGACCACTGGACCGTCCATGAACTTGCGCTCCGGGCCGGTCCGAATCGAATCGATGGCAAGGCCGATTTCAATGTCGCGTCCCACACGGGCGCCAGCGATCTGAAGGTGACCTTGCCCGACCTTTCCTACATGGGACGCTTGACGAACATGGCATTGGCGGGCGCCATCACCGGCAGGATCCGGCTCGACGGGAAAGATGGCATCGCCACGGTCCGGGCCGCGCTTGAAGGGACGGGGCTCGAAACACCCTACGGCACCGTGGCCGCCATGAACTGCGATGCCCAGCTTCGGGGCCCGGCAAACCTCACCCTTTCCCGCTTCTCGATCCATGTCAAAGATATGACGTTCAACCAGGTGCACGTGGCCCGTCTCCAAACGGAGGCCCACGGAACGCTGGCCGATGGCATCGCGTTAAACGGGCGTTTCCAGGGCGCCGTGCCGGGCAATATCCCCCTCGATTTGATTTTCGGTGGAACCCTTTCCGAAGGCGGGAGTACTTTGGGCTTGGCGAAGTTGGAAGGCAACCTGGGACACTTCCCCTTTGCATTGGCCTCTCCCGCCACACTTACTTGGCACGAGGGCCGGGGCTCGATTGCCCTCGATACCTTCGCGCTTGGCGAAGGCCGTCTGGGGATTCACGGAAGCTATGGGCCGGACATCATTGATTTGAACGCGGAGTGGGAGCATTTACCCCTGTCCCTCATGGCCCTGTACCGGGATATGCCCGTATCCGGGTCGGTCGAGGGAAGTCTTTCCGTGCGGGGGACGCCGACCCTTCCCCGCTTCGCCCTGGCTGCCCGGGTCCGTGATCTTCGCGGCGCGGGAATGGAAGACCTGAATGCGGCGGTGGACACTTCCATTGAGGCCACGCTGGGGGAGGATCTGCTGTCGGGTGAAGTCACCGCGCGGCTTCCCGACGCGCTGACCCTGAATCTTGCCGTTTCCACGCACACCACCTTGCGCATGGAGCCTTTTCTTTTTGCATTATCACCCGACCAGCCCATCAAGGGGGCGCTGCAACTCGACAGCGATTTGGCGTCCACCCTCAAACCGTTTCATTTGACGGGACAGGAGATTGCGGGACGTGCCAAGGCGGACCTCACGCTTGGCGGGACCCTGGCCGTGCCCACCCTCACCGGCACCGCCACCGTGGCCAACGGTTCCTACTTCAACGACGCTACCGGAACCGCCCTTCAGGGGCTGGACCTGCTGCTGAAGGCGAACGGGAGGCGGGCCGTTATCGAGAGGCTGCATGCTTCCGATCCCGTCGGTGGAGGCATCGAGGGAACCGGCAAGATGAACCTTTCTCCGGAAAACCGTTTCGCCTATTCATTGCGCCTCCGTCTCGAACAATTCCGCCTGGCCGACCGGGATGATTTTACGGGGCTTGTAAGCGGCGGCCTGGCGTTCGAGGGCACGGCCGAAGACGCGGCCGTGACGGGCGACATCGTTTTGGGACCGGCCGCGATCCGCGTTTCCGGACAATTTCCACCAGCCCAATTGACCCCCGTTGCCATCGAGATGCCCGGCGAAAAAGGCGTACCGCCGGAAGAGGAAGCCTCCGGGTTTGCAGACCATGTGTCCCTGGATCTTCATGTCTCCAGTCCCGGCCGGGTTGTTTTGACGGCGCCTGTCCTGGATACAGAGTGGAAGTGCAACCTGCGCGTCCTGGGCACCGCCGCCGATCCGCGCCTCGATGGTTCCCTGAGCATCGTGCGGGGCAACATGGACTTCCTGGGCCGGCGATTCGATCTGACCGAAAGCACCATCACCTTCGACAAAAGCGGGCCGCCCGACCCGTTCCTGGATATTAAGGCCGAATCGCGGGCAAACGACATCACCGCGCGCCTCAATCTCAACGGCACCATGGACCACCTCGACATCGGCCTGAGTTCGGCTCCCCCTTTTCCCGAGGATGAAGTGTTGGCCCGGATTCTTTTCGGGACAAGCCTGTCCGACATCACCCCCGTGCAGGCGCTTCAACTGGTGCGGGTGGCGGACATGCTCCGCTCCGGGGGGTCGGGCGGCAGCCTCTTCGCGGGCGATGTGCGTTCGCCGCGACTGGACCATTTCGAGGTGAAACCGGGAGGCGCGTCCGGCGAAACATCGGTGGTGGTTGGCCAATATATCACCGATAAAATCTATGTCGAGGCGGAGCAGGGCCGTGGACGCGACGCCTCGAAGGTGCAGGTGAAAGCCCGGATTTCACCGCAATTCTCGGTGGAAGGTTCCGCCGAATCCACGGGGGGCAACGGGCTGGGTTTCTTCTGGAAATACGACTACTGATGAACCCCTTCACGCACCATGTGCGAAAAAGCGATCTTCCACGTGCGTGATGTAGCATGATTTAGGGACAGACTTCGGGTTATTGGGCTTTCTTCATCTTTTCCAAGATCAGGGACGGGGGGCAGTCAGCGGCCGGTCGCTGCTTTTACGCGACATTGGTGTTAACGTTGCTTCATTGATGTAGGCACGGCCCGTGCATACAATGGAGTGGCTATGTCCCGCTCACGCACACCGTCATGCGGGTTTTCGAGTCATTGCCACGGCCCATGGGCCACATGGAATGGATCATCATGCGCCACGAAAACGCCCTGTCACGCCGTGCCTTTCTCGCGGCCACCACGACCACGGCCTTGGTCACAGCCCGTGGAGAACCCAATACGGCCCGGGTGGTTCCCGGTAAGATCTCGCCCAACGAAACGGTCGTGGTGGGCATGATTGGTCTGGGTGGGCGCTGTCACCAGGTCGTCTCCACCAGTCTCGCCGTGCCCGGGATGCGCATCGCCGCCGTGTGCGATTGCTTCAAACCGCGGGTTGATTCCTTTCTTCGCGCCGCGGGCCAAGAACGCGGGTGGCACGGTTATCTTGATTTCCGCACAATGATCGAGAAGGAAAACCTGGACGGGGTCATGGTCGAGACCACGACCCACGCCCGTGCGTGGATAGTATGCCAGGCGATGGCGGCGGGTCTTGATGCCTATATCGAAAAGCCCATGTGTCTCACCATTGCCGAGGGACGCGAAATGGTAAAGGCTGCCCGCAAGTATGGGCGGGTCACCCAGGTGGGTACGCAGCAGCGCTCTATTCCCTTGAACAACTGGGCGTGCGACCTGGTTCGCAATGGTGCCCTGGGCAAGGTGACGGAGGTGTTGGCGCCCGATTTCGTCGGGCCCCTGCGCTGGACCCCGAAGGCGGGCCAACCCATGCCGGGAGGCGGCACCGAGGGGTGGTGGGACACCGGGACCAACCAGGTGGAATGGCGCCCTTACCATCGCGACCTGCATCGGGGTTGGGCAAAATGGTGGGATTACGACGGTGGCGGGCGGTCCTTCGGGGTCACGGGGTGGGGCGCCCACAGTTATGACCAGATTCAGCGGGGGCTGGGCACGAGCGCTACCGGCCCCGTCGAGATAGTGCTCGAAGAGCCGGTTGAAGTCCGCCGGGCCGGCACGTTTGACGAGCGGCCCATTGCCGACAGCGAAACGGGCGCGCCCTACTATGGCATGGTGAAGACCCTCACCGGGCCACGTGCCCGGGTGACCATGACCTACGCCAACGGTACCAGGCTGAACCTCTGTCTCGACGCGGACCGGAGTCCCGGACTGGGCTGTATCTTCGTGGGGGAAAAAGGCCGTATCGAGGTCAATCGCGACCGCATCTCGGCCGATCCCGCGTCGCTGGTAACATCGCCGGACCGGCCGCCTCATCTCCAGGTGCCCGAAACCGGGCCTCATATCGAAAACTGGATCGATTGCATCAAGACGCGCAGGCCCTGTAACGCCGACATTGAATACGGCCAGCGCAGTTCAACCCTGTGCTACCTGGTCAACATTGCCCGTGATTTGGGCCGCGTGGGCGCACCGCTGAAGTGGAACCCTGAAACCGAACGTTTCACCAACAGCACCGAAGGCAACGCCATGTTGTCACGCCCCAGGCGCGAGGGTTACGAGCTTCCCGCATAAAGACGGTTTTCGTCCGAAGGGACTTCCTCCATCAGGCCTTGTTCACCATTTTGGCCACATCGCCCACGATCTTCCCGGCGTCTTTCTTGCCGGCTTTGCCATAGGCAACCCCCATGGGGTACACCGCCACATTCGGCCCGTGGTCGCAACGGTGCATGCAGCCCGTGGCAAGAACCGTGACCCGGCCGCTCAGGTCACGCTTTGCCAGGTCGTCCTCGATGGCCTGCCGGATTTTCCCGCCCTTCTTCCTGCACTTGTCGCCCATGCAGATCAGGAGACAATGCGACGCATCCAGTTTTGATTTCTTCATTTCCGGGTACTCCAGTTCAACCAGGTTGTTCTTGCCGACCGACTTGCCTTCCCCTTTCGCAAGACTCGGCGGCACGGCGCCGCCCCTTCGCGTCTGGATGAACACAGCCACGGACACGGTGATTCCCCGGTGTAACGGACGAACCGGCCAGGGGTAGGATGAGAAGAGCAACCAACAGGAGCCGGTTCGCCATGAAGCATGCAAGCAAGATCAGCCGTCCCCGTCTCGCCCTGGACTTCGCGCCCCCCCAAACCCTCTGGCAATGGCTGGCCCAGTTTTTTGGCCTGAAACAGTTTTAGCTGTTGTACGGTCGCCTTCCCGCCACGACACTTCCTTCCCACGGCCCCCCGTGATATGACGGTATGGGGGCGCAAGGCCCAAACTGGTTTCCCACGAGGCCGGGCCTGGCATCTGCGCCCCTTGTCCGTGGCGTGCTATACTCCCGGCGGCCCCATATTCATAGGGGCAACACCACGGGAGATGGTTTGGCATGCACAGATTATCCGCGATTGTTTCCTTGGCCGCGCTCATGGTTTTCTGCGGCTGTCCTCCGGGAAACGGTGGCCCGGTCACGGTATTCGCCGCCCAGCCGATGCGGCCCTACCTCACTTGGCAAAGCGACCCCTGCACCACGATTACGATCAATTACCAAACGGCAACCCAGCTCCCGAGGGTGGCGGTTCATTACGGGCTGGCCACGGTATTTGCCGCCACGGGAACCTTCACGAATACCGCACAGGGCACTTCGCACCAGGTCGAAGGCCTGCCCGACGGACGCTATATCCACTCGGTCCGGCTTACCGATCTGGAACCAGGCACGCGGTATCGCTTTTCCATTGCCGGCGCGAAGGATAACAATGGTAACGTTTATGCGTTCAAAACCATCGCCGACGATGATTCCCCCCGGCGTTTCGTTTGCGGAGGAGACATGGGCACGAGGGAACTCACGGTGGCGTTGATGGGGCTGGCCGCCGCGCTGAACCCGGAGTTCGCCGTGATTGGGGGCGACCTCGCCTATGCCAATGGTGATTTCGCCAACGTGGACCGATGGGATGCCTGGCTGAATCATTGGTTCGACACCATGGTGACCCCCGCTGGGGATCTCATTCCCATGGTACTGGCCATTGGCAACCATGAAACCAACAACCGCCTTGGCCCTCCGCGAACGCGCGCCCCTTTCTACTTTGGTTTCTTCCCCCAAGGCGACACCAGTTATTTTGTCCGTGATTTTGGCCCGAATCTGTCGCTTATCATGCTGGATTCCGGCCATATTGCCCGCTTTGGGGGCGCACAGACCGCGTGGCTCGAAGAAACCCTCGCAACGCGGGCGGAAGTTTCCTGCACCATCGCCGTGTATCACGTGCCGCTCTATCCCAGCCATCGTTCCTATACCGGTCCCAATTCCATGGCGGGACGCCTGAATTGGCTGCCTCTTTTCGACCGCCATGGCCTCGACCTGGCTTTCGAAAACCACGACCACGCCCTCAAACGCACCTTCCCGCTGAAAGGCGGCATGGTGGACCCCACGGGCACCCTCTATCTTGGCGACGGTTGCTTCGGCAAGGATGCACGTACTGTTTCCGACCGATGGTACCTCGAATACCAGGCGAGAACACCCCACTTCTGGCTTGTCGAGGCAGGTCCCGAGCACATCCGCGCCAGCGCCATAAACCGCGAGGGCGAAGTGGTCGATCAAATCGAGCGCAGTCCCTACGCCACCGCACCTTAACCCCCCGTAAACCATTCCCCGAGTAGCCATATCCCCCATGTCGCGGGCGTTGGTTTCCTGGTCGCCCGATTAAAGCACCCCGGAGGCGCGGCAGGCTGTCCTCAGCTTCCGCTCGCCCCCGCTTTGCGGTGCCCGGGCGGCTGATCCACAACACGGTCAAAAAAACCGGGAGACGCCCTGGGCGCCTCCCGGCTCAACAAATTAAACTGTAATAACAAGGCTTTCGTTCAATAAAGCATTAGGCGACGAAACGACGACGAAGCGCCAGGCCAAGCACGCCCAACCCAAGCAGCGCCACGGAGGCAGGCTCGGGGACACCAGGAACGTTACCCAGCGTGGTCTGCCCCATCAGACTGTCATTACCGCACTCCATGGTGTAGTGCATGATCACGTCCGGGGTGAGCGCCGGATCCGTGGGGAGGCCAAGAAGAATCAAAATGTCATTCAGGTCAAAGGTCAGCACGTTGTGCGACCCGCCACCCAACTCGCCACCGACATCGGCATCCGAAAGGCCTTCATCATACGAAAAGACAACGCTGCCGGCAAGAACAACGTTGCTGTCCGCCGTGTTGGCTCTCCACGGATTGGAGGTGCCGTTGACATCGAAGGTGACATTGACGGTTGAACCGGGAAGCAACTTGTAGATGTCCAAGCCCGTGGCGCTACCGCTGCTATCGAAGTTAATCCGTGCCGCCACATCGTAACCGTAGATATTGGGGACAATAAGGTTGTCACCTCCCTGCCCGGGGACGGGAATGTCCACCCCGTAGAGCGCATCGTTGGTGAAATCAAAGAAGATATCACCCCGGGTGTAACCTGCTTCACCATTAATCTGGTCATAGCCACCCACCATGAGGATGGGGCCGGAGACCTTTCCCGCACCATCAACGGCGGCAAAGAAACCCTCCATGTCCCATTCCTGCCCCGGGGCGGAGGGCGCTTCGGTCTCACCGTCCTCGACCACACCACGTCCCGCACGGCCCGGGAACGAATCCCCGCCGTCGAAAATCCTGTTGGTGCCCGTATTGTCGTCAATAGTAACGTCACCATACAACGTGGTGTCATCCAAGTCGTATGTTGCCGCACTCGCCGCCCCGGAGGCCAACACAAGCCCCAGGAACGCCATCAACCCAAACTTAGCAAGTACTTTCATCTTTGCTTCCATCCTTTCTCTTTCTCCGCACATAATCTGGTATTCCAGAATCATCTCTCACCATCTTCCGAAGCGGGGCCATCCGTTATACAGGCCCCGGCTCCTGAACCCAGCCATCAACCTTCCAACATAAGCTGCCTCTGCTCTTGCCCTCCTTTGTTGCCAAACCGTCCTGGACCCCACCCACCAGTACGCTTTACCTGCTCCAGCTCCTCCCTTCTCATTCCACTGGCTTCACTGGGAAAAGAGCAAGTGCCACGCCAAGCCATCCCATCCATTGTAATTCTGGTTTATAATATTAAACTCTTTAATAATTCGCCTTTTTATCATATTGTACACAGGGGCAGCTTCCCCAGATACCGGCCCTTGGATCATGCGTTTGTCACATGTGAACAATTATTGCACCTTCAAATAACAAAGGAAATTGGGTTTAACACCAGTTTTTCTAACGCGCCTGTTGATGAAGCATGGGTGAAATCGAAGCCTGGGGAGTTGCCCGATGTACGCGTTTACGGTCCTCCTCGTCTCTCATGGCAAGGAAGTGTCTTTAACTCCCTTACCCGTGAAGATCTGCACCAATGGTCACACGTATGTACCCCCTACCACGGAGCCCTGCGTTCGCGGGGATGACGATAGGTCGTGGCATGGACGGCGATTGCGATGCCCGGCTCCGGCTGCGCCGTGTTGGGAAGGGGCACCTTCCCAACACGAGCGTGAAGGGCAGAGGCGGGCTTTGGGCTTCATCCGTGCGGGGAGGGGGAGTTGGAGATAGCGGCGGCGGTGCTGAAACCGTGGGAGAGCCGGTGAAGAACACTCACCAACGGTACGCCGCTTCCGCACTGCGTGCCCCATCGTCGCCAAACCGATTGCGGAATACATCCGGACAAGGTCCACCACCCCCCTTGGTGCGCTGCGGGCACACGCAGCGCCGCAGGTCCGTGATCACCCATTGCGACGCTGAAGTAATTGCTCGAACTGCTTGATGCGTGTATCGAGAAAACTAAGCAGCTTCTCATGCATTTCGGCGTTTCCGGCCGCGACAATGGACTGATGGTTGGCCACGGAACTGTCGAGAAGAAGGATATCCTCGAAAGTCTTCCCATAGGCATCGGTCACGATGCAACCCGCCTCCCGCGCAATGAGCAGGGCGGCGGCCATGTCGTATGGCGCGGCTCCCAGTACAGCGCCGCGTCCGGCATTGATGAAGTAGTCACGCACTTCGTTGGGAATATCTTTCAGATAACGGCCGGCAAAATCCACGCAGGCATCCAATTGGCCCGAGAGCAACCGGGTGATGCTGTAAGCGGTGCTGTTGGAGGAAAAAAAGCCGCCTTTCAGGCTGCTGAGGTCAACAAGACGGGCCACGGTGGGAAAAATAAGCTCGGCCGGGCGGGCGGGCACGGTCATGGCCCAACTCATGGTCTCCAGGTTGCTGTTCTTGGAGATCCTCGGGCGACGCAGATGGCCGTCCTCGTACATGCGGGCACCTTTGCCGCGCTCGGCATAAAACACCCGGTCGCCCAACAACTCCACCACACAGGCGGTCTCGACGTCACCCATGACCGGTCGCTCGATCACCCGCGTGCTGGCAATGGACACCACGCAGCCCTCGAAAGCGTTCTTGGCGGCCCGTGTCCCGTCAATGGGGTCGACCAGCAGCAGGTGGGTGGGTTGGGCGCTTGAAAAGGTGGAATAGCCTTCGTCTTCCGAATAGTAGGCCACGGGGGCCCGCTGCGCACCGAGAAAGTTGCGTAAGGCCTTTTCCGCCACCACGTCCAACTCGAAGGTGGTATCGCCACTCACCGCGGTGCCCGTAATCTCCCGGCCCTTGAGTGAACGGGCCACGGGCGCCACGGCCTCCTTGATGGCATCCGCGAGTCCCACCAGGAATTCACGGGGCAAGGGTTTTTTAGGGGAGACCCTTGCTTTCAGGGTCGGCTCCGTACGGCGCACGATAATCGGTTTCGCGGCGAAAGATTTTTCCGAGGCTTTGGCTTTTGCGGAAGTCTTGGCCGCGCCTTTCTTGCCCGCCGCGGTGGACTTGGCGGAAGCGGCGCTTTTCTTCTTGGCCACGGGCTTGAGCTTGGCTTTGGTCTTTGCCCTGGCTTTTGCTTTGGCCTTGACTGGAACCGATTTTGCCTTGCCGGCGCTTTTCGTGTTTGTCTTGTTCTTTTTCGTAGCCATTCCCGCCTCGCAGCGTTGTTTCGCCTTCATACAACCGGAGACGGGAAGACCGCCTTCCCCGGAGGGTTCCCCAATGCACCAAACAAACCTATCCCACCGTCACCTCGGGGGGCGCGATAAAGTCGCGAAAACGCTCGGCGACTTTCCCGCGCCGTGCATCGCCGGCATGGAGATAAACCCGGTAACACCATGTGGTCCGTTGCCCTTTGCGGAAGGCCATGTCCCCCCGCTCCTTCTTCTCCGGCGCATAATAACTTCGGGCAAAGCAGTTGGCCGTCATCAGGCCATAATCGCGAACATGCCATTCCGTGGGGTACCGGGGATTGTCTTCGTGATCGAACACGGCAATACCAACCTGCTTGCCCTCGACCACACCGCTATAATCACACCAGGGCGATTTCTTACCCCAAGTTTCTTTTTCACTGACGCCGCCGTAGGCATTCTCGATGCGACCGCCCTTGTCGCCATCCATCGCCGTGGCCACACGCACGGACAACAGCCCGCCTTCCTTGGTATCGCGGAACACCACGGGGCCTTCACTCATGCGGAAGGCAACCTCCACGTCCATGAGCCGTATTCCCCTGGGCAACGCGTAGCTTCGAATGGTTCTGCGTTCCTCGAATTGCTTACGCCCCGAAGGGTGGCACCAGTCAATGCGGGCCGTCATTTTCCCGAACACAGGCCCGGAAACCAGCGTGTTGAACTTGATGTGCCGCTGAAAACCATGGCCGGGTTCTTCGCTCCAGTTATCCACCCTGCCACACTCGCCATGGGCAACCCAAAGGGACTTGTGATGGGGATGGTCGTTCGTTTCTCCGGGCACCTCCCCGGAGATGGGCCACGTGCGGGTCATGGGAATGCCACCGGGCCCCAGGAGAGGGTGCAAGAAAGGCCTAACCCATTGACGCCCATAGTGATACGTCGTGAAGAGCTTATCGTCCACAAGTATATTCACGGTGGATGAATCACGGTCGTGGGCAAGGACAACCCGGTCCTTCACCGGGGCTTTCACGGTCTTGGCCGTGTAGGTCCGACACTCACCCGGGGGAAGAGCGTCCACAATCCACGCCAGGCGAATCCCACCCTTCACGGGCGTTACCTGGCAGGGAACGGCCTGGCGGGAACCGGGGGTATTCAAAACCATCGGGGAAAGATCCGCCGCCGCCAAAGGCAGGAATACCTCCACGGGGCAAGAACGACGCGCATGATTTCCGGCACAAACGGTCAACTTAGTGGAGAAGGCCACCGATGGACTCCTTAAACGCTTTAATCCCTTCCGCTTACAAAATGAACAAGGTTGATTTTATCACTTCCGGGCGAGTATGTCCAGATCGTGTCATGGTGTCCTTGTGCAGGCATGGCCAACGCATGTAACCGTGCCGAATCCTAATCCGGCCAAGCCGGAACCGGGTTTCGTCTCCATGGTCCCCCGTGGTTCCAATAAACAGAGCGGCCACCATTCCCGGAAAATGGTGTATAATTTTTATTACATTTGGATGAAGCCTGATTTCTCCTTGTTTTCACGTCCTCCGGGTTCATGTTGGATTTCGAAAAAGCGCTTTGGCCTGAACAATTTATCCCCGATGATGACTGGATTTCTTTTCCCTCCACACCTGGGCCGATAAATAATAGTCACATGTGACTACTTTTTGGTGATAATATCAGGTTCTGTTGCATTGTTTGCGCGCGTCCCCCGTTAAACAGGGGCTTTTATGATTTGGCATGATTGCTGCTATTATTTCTGCCAGGCAGGTCGACTGCTTGAAAATATCGCCGAATCGCATTGCCTCCGTAGGGCAAGTGAAAGGTTTGGCGCTTCCCGGATGGGATTTGACTCTCTAAACAAAAAGGACACGGTCACCATGAGAAACGCAAGAAAACTGAATATGGCGCTTTTGGCCGGGTGCATGGTTATCCTCGGTATCGCGATTGCCCAACCGGCAGGGGCTGCTACCGTGGAATTGATCACCAACGGTGGTTTTGAGACGGGTGATTTCACCGGATGGACGGTAACGGACCTGGCGGGTGGTCTGGGATCGTGGTTTATTGATGATAACGACAATTCAACCCCCGCCAGCAGCCACCCCACCGCGGGCTCCGCGGCGGGTTCCTTCTACGCGGTATCCGATCAGAACGGACCCGGCACGCATGCGCTTATCCAGACCATTACGGTTTCGGCCGGCGCGACGTCCGTGCTCCTCTCCTTCGACATGTTCGTCAATGACTGGAGTAATCAAGGTCCCATCGTTGATCCGGCGGGCCTGGATCACTCGGCCATTCCCAACCAGCATGGCCGGGTTGATCTGTTGTCGGCGGGCGCCCTGCCCTTCGATACGGGCGCGGGCGTGCTGGCGAATCTGTACACCGGCGTGGATCCCGGAACAAACCCCAACCCCTATACTTCCTACACCTTCGACATTACGTCCCTCGTCGCGGGCGGCGGCACGTTCCAGATCCGCTTCGCCGAGGTGGACAACCAATTGCAGTTCAACATGGGCGTGGACAATGTGAGTGTCCTGGAGACCACGGCGCCCGTTCCGGAACCGGCGAGCATGACGCTTCTCGGCTTGGGTTTGGCCGGCATGGCCGTGCGCCGCTTCCGCAAGGGATAGCCCCCATCAGGACCATTACCCATCCTTCCCCCCCGGCGCTTCGCCGGGGGCTTTTTTTTCAGGAAGAAGGGAGCGCAACCCACGCCATGCCATTGGCAATTAAAGCCATTTCCCTTTTTCACGGTAATCTGCTATGAATAGGGCTCCGGGCGATTGACCGGGGTCGCGCCCATTTGGGAAGGTATGCACGTCAACGGGGAAGGCAGGAATCATGGCGGAATCGGATCGCGTTCGTATCGGCTTCGTGGGCGTGGGCGGCATGGGACAGTGCGCGCATCTGCGCAATTACCACGTCATCCCGGAATGCGAGGTGGTGGCTTTGGCGGAAGTGCGCGAGGCCACGGGCAGGCTGGTGGCGGAACGGTATGGCATTCCCAGGGTCTACGCCAACCATTCGGAAATGCTGGCCAACGAAGAGCTGGACGCCATCGTGGCCTCCCAGCCTTACACGCGCCACGGCATTCTCTTGCCGGAGCTGGTGAAAGCGGGCAAACCGATCTTCATCGAGAAACCCCTGTCCAGCTCGCTGGAATGGGGCGAGAAGGTGCTGCAATCGGTGGAAGCCTCCGACACGTGGCTCATGGTGGGCTATCACAAGCGCAGCGACCCGGCTTCCATGTTCGCCCGGGAAGAGGTGAATCGGCTCAAGGCGTCGGCGGAACTGGGCAAGCTTAAGTATATCCGCATTCTCATGCCGGCCGGTGACTGGATAACCAACGGTTTTCTCGGCCTGCTCAACGCGGGCGACACGCCCAATTGCGCCCTCGACGTGGAACCGGCCCCCTCGGATATGGACCAGAAGACCTACGAGGAATACAGCGCCTTCGTCAACTATTACATTCACCAGGTCAACCTGGTGCGCTATTTCCTCGGCGAAGACTACCGGGTGACCTTTGCCGATCCGTCGGGCGTGCTGTTGGTGGGCCAGAGCGACAGCGGCATCTGCTGTACCATTGAGATGTCGCCCTACGTGACCACCATCGACTGGCAGGAACAGGTGCTGGTGGCGTTTGAAAAAGGCTACGTGAAGGTGACCCTTCCGGCGCCGCTCGCGAGCAACCGGCCCGGCACGGTGGAGATCCTGCGCGATCCGGGGGAAGGGGCCGTACCCGTGACCGAGCACCCCCAGATGCCCTGGGAACACGCCATGCTTGGCCAGGCCAGGAACTTCGTCGCCGCCGTAAGGGGCGAACGGCCCCCCATGACGGATGCCGCCGAGGCCCTGGAAGACCTGCGCGTCGCACGGCAGTATATTGACCTGATGAAGGCGTAAATCCAAACCGGGAGGAGTTGAACCATGCCCGTGAAGTTCAGGAAAAGGCTGATCGCCGATCTCACCTATGAGTCCGCCGGGGTCTTCGATGTCAATGGCGACGGCATCCCCGACATTGTGTGTGGCGAGTACTGGTATGAGGGGCCGGACTTCAAGAAGGCCCACAAGATTGGCGCCATCCGGCAAGAAGGGGAATACTTCGACGACTTCTCCACCGTTGCCATGGACATCAACGGCAATGGCCGACTGGATTACATCACGGGGGGCTGGTGGGGCAATACGCTGCGCTGGCGCGAGAACCCGGAAGACCCCACGCAGGAATGGCCCGAACACGTTATCGCGGAAGTGGGTAACGTGGAGACCACCCGCGCCTGGGACGTGGACGGCGACGGGCAATTGGAGATCGTGCCCAACACGCCGGGCGCGCCGCTGCGGGTGTTCAAGCTCAAGACCGATGCGAACGGCAGGGGCACGGGTGAATTCGCGATGCACGTGTTGCGCGAGGAGGCGCAGGGCCACGGCCTGGGCGCGGGCGACATCGCGGGCAACGGTCGCGTGGATTTCGTGTTGAACAAGGGGTGGCTTGAAGCCCCCGCCGATCCGTGGAAGGACAAATGGATCTGGCACCCCGATTTCGAGGTCTTCTGGTCGGCCAGCGTGCCCATGCTGGTGGTGGATGTCACCGGCAACGGCAAGAACGACATCATTGTCGGCGCCGGGCACGAGTACGGTCTCATCTGGCTGGAGCAGTGCATCGACGGAAACGGCAACCGCGCCTGGAAAAAACACAACATCGACCCCTACCTGTCCCAGTACCATGACATGCAGTGGGTGGATATTGACGGCGACGGCCAGTGCGAGTTGCTGACGGGCAAGCGCTATCGCGCCCATTGCGGGAATGACCCGGGCAGTACCGACGACTACGGCATTTACTACTTCAAGTGGGACGGCGAGCACTTCGTGAAGCAGATCATCTGCCACGGATCGGCCCGCGAGACCACCGGCCTGGGGATCCATTTTGCGACGGCGGATCTCACCGGCAACGGTCGCCTTGATATCGTGGCACCGGGGAAGGACGGACTCTACGTGTTTTATAATGAGGATTGATCTTTGGCGTGCGGCGGCTTGCCGCCGCACGCTGAATCCAGGGGATGGCCGGCGGGATCCTGGGGGTTAATGCACGGCGTCCTCGATACGGCAGGCCACCTTGTCACGTAATTCCCGGCAGGGGAGAGGCCGTATCATCATGTCCGCCACGTTCCATGCTTTCAGCGTGGAAATGATCTCGTGTTGTACCTTGTGCATGGCCGCGTGGAAGGCACATACCTGGTCAAGGTTATCATGTTCGGTGCAATAATCACCCAGCACTTTCCCCTGGCATGCTTCCACGATGTCGAGCAGCGTGATATCTTCCGGTCGCGCCGCCAAGGTCACGCCGCCGCGCGTGCCTCGGTGCGAACGAAGCACGCCGCCTTTCACCAGGGAGGTGTTAATCTTGGAAAGGTAGGCGGGAGAGGCCCCCAGGTGCGCGGCGATCTCGGTAGGGGAAATGGGGGTTTCCCGTTGGTCCAGGGCCACATAGAGGACCGTACGAATCGCCGTCATGGTGGTCTCACTCAGCATCATGCTATTTCGCCTCCGGTGCGGGGAAACCGTCCGCATGACGGGCCACGCACACAATCCAGACAAACGGGAGATGACAACTCGCCTATGTCCAGTAACCCCATGATACCATAGACTTCCCAATTCCGTACAGGCCAGGGAAAACCCCCTGCCACGCCCCACCGTCACCCCCGCGGGCGCTCCATGGTCGAAAAGTTCCGTAGTGGGCCTTGGCCCACCATGGCCTTTCTTTCAAGGGAGGCTGTTTCGTCGTCAAGGTTTCAGTCTTGGCGGGCCAAGGCCACCCCGTACTACGTTTTCTCGCGAAAGCGGGAACCCACGGAAAAGGGCGAGGCCTCGCCTTCGCGGGGAATGACGGGAGGAAGCTGCTCCGCCAGGGCGGCAAAGCGAAAAACCGCCGCGTGTCCGCGGTGCGCCACGGGACGGGTAGGGCGGTCCGTCCCAAGGGCACGCAGCGTTTCGAAAAAGACACCCCGGTAATAGGCGCTTTTCTCGAAAAGGCCGCCGTGCATCAGGATGGGCGCGGTTTTCGGAAGGTTAAGCCGCCCCGTGACGGCGGTGGCATGCCGTGCCAATGCCCTGGTCTGATCAATCACGATATTCCGCGCGGCCTTATCGCCCTGTTCGGCGTTCGCGAGGATCACCGTGGCCAGCCCGGCCATGTCGTCTTTGCCCGCCTTGGCGCACCACGCGGGCAGCGCCTCGAAGCCATCCACGCCGGCCGCGGCCACGAGCGCGTCGGGCAGGGTGGAGGGCGCCGACAGGCCGTCCACGGCGTGCGCCGCGGCGTGCAAGCCGGCCACGGCGATGGAATAGCCCCCGCCCTCGTCGCCCAGCAGCGGACCACGGCCCCCGGCGCGGCCCCAACGGCCCGTCCCGGTTTGTCCCAACACGACCGCGCCGGTGCCGGCGATTACGAGGACGGCAGGTTTCCGGCCGGCATTCGCCACCAACAGCGGCCACGCATCGTCGGCAACGGTTACCGTCCCTGCCCCCGTGACCCGGAGCAAGCCTTCCGCGATGCGATCCCGCAAGAGGGTGCTGTTGGCGCCGGAAACGGCGACGCACAGGTGGAGGGTGCCGCGGTCGGCCGGGGGAATACCGGCGGCCAAGCCGGCCAAGACCTGTAGGCAGCGTTCCTCGCCCAGGACGATAGGGTTACAGGCGTCCCCGGCGTACTCAGCCACCAGTGCTCCCGCCGCGTCATAGTGCCCCGCGCGGGTGTGGGTGGCGCCGCCATCGATGGCCAGGGTTGTTTGCATTTCCATGGATCGCCTCCGGTGGCTGCTGAAACCCACGGACTTACACGGACCAGCACAGACAGGGGGAATCAGGGTCCGTGCCATCCACCATAGCGTCCCGCGGCCGCCGCGCACAACTTGACATCCCCACCGGTGGACTGCGAACCTTCGGGATAAGGACCGGTGGTGTTTCTCCCGCCGGTCCAGGTCGCAAGGAGTCCGTCAAATGAGTATTGTTATCGGTCTGGATATCGGCACAAGCGGCACCAAGGCCATCGCCATGGATGACTCGGGCGCGCTGTTGGCCTCGGCGCTGGAGGAATACCCGCTTCACAGCCCAAAACCCGGCTGGGCGCAGCAGGACCCCGCCGACTGGGAACGCGCGGCCTTCGCGGCGTTGGCCCGGCTGGCCACGGAGGTCCCTATCCATGAGGTGAAAGGCATCGGGCTCAGCGGACAGATGCACGGATCGGTCTTTCTCGGCGCGAACCAGGAGGTGCTCCATCCCGCCATTCTCTGGTGCGACCAACGCACCGCCGAGCAGTGCGACGCCATCACCGGCAAGGTGGGCGAGGCCCGGCTCATCGAGATGGTTTCCAACCCGGCCCTGACGGGATTCACCGCTCCCAAGATCCTGTGGCTTCGCGATCACGAACCGGCCATCTACGAGAAAGTCCGCAAAGTCTTATTGCCCAAGGATTACATTCGCCTGCGACTCACGGGGGAGTTCGCCACTGACGTGGCCGACGCCTCGGGCACGCTCCTCTTCGACGTGAAGAGGCGCAACTGGCACGGGGAGCTCATGTCGCTTCTGGGAATCGACACCGATTTCATGCCGCCTTCCTTCGAGGGACCGGAAATCACGGGGACACTTTCCGCCAAGGCGGCCGGGCGAACAGGCCTGCCCGCGGGGATTCCCGTGGTGGCGGGCGCAGGCGACTGCGCGGCGGGCGGCATCGGCACGGGGGTGGTCCGTGGGGGCGTGCTCTCCATGTCCCTCGGCACGAGCGGCGTGGTCTTCGCCTTCGCCGACGAAGTGAAGACGGACCCCCGGGGCCGGGTCCATACCTTCTGTCACGCCGTGCCCGGCAAGTGGCACATGATGGGCGTGGTGCTCAGCGCGGGTGGCGCGCTCCAGTGGTTCCGCGACACCCTCTGCGACGCCGAATGCACCGTGGCGCGAAACACGGGGAAGGACCCCTACGAGTACATCACCGCCGCCGCCGCGCAGGCCCCCGCAGGCGCCGAAGGACTCACCTTCCTGCCCTACCTTACGGGCGAGCGCACGCCGCACAAGGATCCCTTTGCCAAGGGCGCGTTCATCGGCCTTTCGCTCCGCCACGGCAAGGCCCACATGGCCCGCGCCGTGCTGGAAGGGGTGGCCTTCGCCATGCGCGACAGCCTGGAAATTATCCGTGAACTGGGCGTGCCGGTGCATGAGGCGCGGGCTACGGGCGGGGGCGGGCGCAGCCCCCTGTGGCGTAAGATCCTCGCCGACATGGGCCGCGTGCCCATGGTCACCCTCAACGTCGACGAGGGGGCGGCTTACGGCGCGGCCATCCTGGCCGGCGTGGCGGGGGGGCTTTACGGCACGGTGGAAGAGGCCTGCGACGCCATCATCCACGAGACGGGCCGGGAACGCCACGACGACATCACGGCGAAGGTCTACGACGCCTGGTTCGCCGAATACCAGGCCGCCTATCAATCCCTCGCGCCGGGCTTCCGGCGTGCCGCGAAACTGCTCTGACCGGGCAGGCTGGAGCGCCACGGTCCTGAACCCGGCAACCGTCACGTTACATCGCGACGGACAGCGGCTCCAAGTGTCTTTTGCCCGGGTTCCCGGGCCTGCGTCAATTTTGGGGGTTTTCATGCGGCGCGCTGCTCCCAGTATTCCTCGAACCGTCCTGATTGAATGACGCAACGCAGTGCGGTGATTGCGTTTGCGCCGCGTACGGTCCACTCCATGCCGGATTGTTTGAGC
>JAJRTN010000016.1 GCA_024278275.1 Candidatus Hydrogenedentota bacterium | reverse complement strand
GCACATCGATTCGGTGCGCTACGATACGGTGAGCCCTGGCTTGCTCGGGATGGAAAAGGTGGTAAGCAGTTCCTCGGCGCGCCGGGCGTTCATCAAAGCGGACGAGGCGGCGTGCGTGTCTTGGTTGACCGGCCACTTGTACCGGAGCTACGGCCCGTTGCTGGAGACGCCTTGGATCCTGGACGTGGACACAAGCGTGAAGCCCTTGTACGGTCATCAGGAGGGGGCGGTTTTGGGCTATAACCCAACGAAAGCGGGCCGTCCTTCCCACGTGCTGCACACATATATCATGGCAAATACGCGCTTGGTGTTGGACGTTGAGGTGCGGCCGGGTAACGAATCGGCGGCGAAGTACACCATGCCGGGGCTTTGGGCCTATCTCGATGGGTTGCCGCGCAGTTCATGGCCGTGCTTCGTTCGCGGCGACTGCAACTTCGGTAACGAACGGGACATGCATGACGCCAAGCTTCGGGGGTTGCCGTACCTGTTCAAGCTTCGGCAAACCAGCAAGGTGAAGACCCTTATCGAAGAGGTTTTCCGTCGCGACGACTGGACACCGGCCGGTCAGGACTGGCAGGGGGTGGAATCGCGTCTTCAGCTTCAAGGGTGGACCCGCAAGCGGCGCATCATCGTGCTGCGGCGCAAGCTCAAAGGCGACATGGCCCAGACGGGCGCATTGCCCGACCCCGGGCAACTTCAGCTGCTCGAAGTAGAGGCCGGTGCCGTGCGACGGTACGAATACGTGGTGCTGGTCACGTCCCTCACCGAGCCCATAGCGGCCCTGGCCCAGCACTACCGCGACCGTGGCGACATGGAAAACATCTACGACGAGCAGAAGAACCAGTGGGGTTGGGGGGGCTATACGACCCACGACCTCAAGCGCTGCCGGATCATGGCACGGCTTATCGCCCTCGTCTACAACTGGTGGTCACTCTACGTGTGCCTGGCCATACCGAAGCGGCACGCGGAAGCTATTACCAGCCGGCCCCTGTTGTCTACGGGGTGGGGCAACAAACCCGCCACAGCGGGCAAACCACGCTCACCATCACCCCCATGCACGCCCAGGCGCAACACATCAGGCGCGCTCTGACCCGCGTGAACGCCTTCCTTTCCGAGGTGAAGTCAACTGCGCGGCAGTTGACCTGGCACCAACGCTGGCGGATGATACTCACCGAGATTTTCGCCAAAATCCTCGGCGGAGAACCCCTGGCGAACCCCGATCCGCTGCCGGCGCCGACGTAGCACGCGGTGCCGACCGGATATTTCTTGACAGGTGCGACGCCCAAGAGGCCGCCGCACGGGCCGCTACTGCCTTTTCTAGGTTGAAGGCAAGATGGTTGAAGTTCATAAATGGGGTGAAGGGTTACCGGGATGGAACGCGTAGAATCCTCCGCGATAAGGGCGCAACGGCCTTTTTTAAATAAGGGCGGCGGCTTTCCTTATCGGGATCGGAGCACGTTTTCCACCACCCCGCCCACAAGACGCGCCTTGGCCGCGTTACCGGTTTCCGTCATATGGATGGGGTCGGTGAAGTGACGCCGAAGGCGGGGGAATTCGAGGTCGATATCGCAGAGGGCGACGTCCGATTCCCGTGCGAGATCCCGCACCTTTTCGTTGTGCTCCATCAGCCCAAGGCGAAACAATTGTTCCATCTCGGCGCTTTGCGCGTTTTGTGCTTCAAAGGCGGGATGTTCAAGATAGGCCTGTGTCAGCAGGATGGGTGTGGCTTTCCGGGCGCGTATTTCCGCAACAATTTCCGCCAGGTTGCGCTCGAAGCATGCCGCGCCATTCCCTTCAAAGCAGGCGCGGGCCGCGGGCGGGTCGGGCCATGGCGGTTGGGTACGGTCTTGCAGGGTCAGGGGCACGATGAGCCCCATCCGGTAGCCCGCCAGGAGCAGGAAACGCGATTGATAGCACCAGCCCCGCCATCCATCCGCCGAAGGCAAGACCAGCGGCTTGCGGAAGTGGCGATAATCGCAGGAAAAGGTGGGATAGAAGCGTGGCGGTACATCGTTAATCGCACATTGCACGATAACCATGTCGGGTTGCAGCCAATCGCCGTGGCGCTTCAGGTTGGCCAGAACTTCGCGCGTGGTATACCCGCCCACCCCGAGATTAAACACCTCCACATTCGCGAGGCCGGAACGTTGCAGTTCCCGCTCCAGCAGGGCGGGATAGGTGGCCTCATCCGCCACCACGCCGACGCCATAGGTGGTGGAAGCCCCAATACATGCGATTCGAAAAACCCCGGGGCGCTTCTCCCCCATCCGGTGCGGCCCCCGAAAACCTTTCGCATTGTGCGACGTAACCCGTCCTTCGAGGGAGTAGGAGAAATGGGGCCGCAACCGGTAAGACAATTCCGCGTCGGGTATAAAGCGAAATCCCCGGGTCAACCGTTCCTTGAGATGGGGGAAGTCTCTCACCACCCTTCCCAGGCCCGGGTCGGCAGCGCGCGCGATAATCAGCCTGCTTCCACCTTCCAGGAGGACCGGCACGGCAACCGCCAGGATAACCCAATAGACAAGATATGTCCCCATTCCGGCCCGAAGGGGCTCTCGTTCCCGCCGACGCCCCGCCTCCCCGACTTGCCTCATCGCCACCATCCCGCTCCTTCTCCGTTCGACCATATCCGCGTTATCCGCGCTGCTTGCCTGCATTGACGGCCACAGGCTATCATAACGCGGGAAAACGATTCAGGAATGTCCCTCCTTTCAGGGGGTTTCGGGCATGGGACGCGCCCCCCCCGCCAACGGGAGTCTCCGTGAAGCGCCCCATTCCATGGTAGACTATAGTACGAATATGCGTTGGGCGTCGCAAATCCCGAATGTCCGGGGTTGCATGGGGCAACCGGCGCGAGTGGAGAGGGCCAGGAATGCTTACGGCGTGCGACAGCTTACCGCTTTGTGCCCTCCCGCGGGTCTGCGGGGCGTTCTTCGCACTCGTCTGTTTGGGCATGATTTCACACGCCCACGCCCAATCACACGAGAGCATTCAATCGCGGGTGATCCCGGTTACCGTGACGTGGTCGGAATTGGTGGCGCGCGAGAAGACCTTCCGGGCGATCACCTCCGCCAGTGTCAAAGGACAAGAGAAGACGGCCAGGACGCTTACCCCCCTCAATCCCGAATCCGTTTATATCCAAGAACCTTTTCCCATTGTCGGTCTTGAGGCGGCCCCGCCCGACGTGTCCGGCACCACGGGCGTTGCCAGTCCCGCCTTGTCGGCGCAGTTCGAAGGCAGTCCCCCGGCGGGACTTACCCCCCCCGACACCCACGGGGCCGCGGGGCCGAATCACCTGGTGGTCGCGCTGAACGGAAGCGTGAAAACCATGAACAAGGATGGGTCGGGGGTCAGTTCCGTTGGCACCGGCACTTTCTGGTCCTCGGTGCCCGGGTCGCTGTCGTTTATTTTCGACCCGCGCGTATTCTACGATCCCCATATCGGACGGTTCGTGATGATTTACGCCGCGGATTACGGCAACATCAATTCGAGCGTTTTGCTGGCCGTCAGCGCTTCATCGGACCCCACGGCATCCTGGTATCAGTACCGGTTCTACAGCGATGGCGGGGATGGCACCACCTCCACCACGTCGGTGGATTTTCCACATTTGGGTTTCACGGCCACCCATCTCACGATCACCGCCAACATGCTGCGGTTTTCCGATGGCAACTTTGATGGAATCAACGTGTGGAGCGTCCCCACGGATGCCGATTTTCTGTCGGGAACCGCCGCCACGCCCACGATGAGTTTTCTGATCGGCGTGGGCTCCAATGTGTGCCCGGTACGCACCTACGACGCGGCGGAAACCATTCAGTACCTGGTAACCCCCCACCTTCCTTTCGCCGGCCGGATACGAATCCACACCCTCGTTCATCCTTCGACCTACACGTACACCGCCTATTACGCCCAAGGCACGGCCTACGTCAGCCAATCCACCGCCCCCCAGTTGGATTCGGCCACCAATCTCGACGTGGGCACCGACCGGGTTCAATCGGCCCTTATCCGCAATGGCAGCCTCTGGTGCGTCCAAGCCGTCGATGTGGGCGGACTGGGGGCGGCCAAGTGGTGGGAGATCGATGCCACTCCCGGCAGTCCCACCCTGGGCGATCTAATCCAGTCGGGCACCATCGAGGATCCCGGCGGCAGTCTGCACTTTTTCTATCCCAGTATCGCGGTGAACGCCAACGATGACGTCCTGATCGGCTTCAGCGGCAGTTCCACCACCACCTATGTGGGCTGCTATTATGCCTATCGAACGGCGGCCACGCCGGTGGGACAGTTTGACGATCCCGTGCTGTACAAGGCCGGCCTGGGCCCTTACACGCGCGTTGTTCAGAGCCGAAACCGGTGGGGGGATTACAGTAACACCTGTGTCGATCCGGCCGATGATCTCACCCTCTGGACCATCCAGGAGTATGCCGCGGCAAGCAACAACAATGGCACCTGGTGGGGAAAACTCGGTGGCGGCGCGGATCCCATCTCGGTCAATGTCACGCCGGGAACATGGAACCTTTCCGAGGTCGCCCTGGGTTCCTCCCATGGGCCCACATCGTTTTCCGCGCAAGTGGGCAACGCAGACACGAAACTGGAGATAAAAGCGACGGACGGGGCGGGCGGCTGGACCCTGGGAAGCGCGCCGGGGCTCAACGTCTTTTCGGTGACCGTGACCAGTCCCGCGCTCACGCTCAGCAGCAGCTATCAGACGCTGTCACCCAGCGTGACGGCGAACACAAGCCTGGGATTTGACCTGACCTACAACGCGCCCACGAGCGATGACGTGGGCGCGGGCGTAGGCCAGGGGTTTGACATTACCGTGCGGGCAAGCACGCCCTGAATTCCGCCCATGGTGGCGTCCTTTTTGTCGAGGTTGTCCGCATAAAACGTGAAGGATGATGAGCCGTGAAACATTTTTCTTTAATCCTTGTGATGGCTTTGGCCGCCCTCCTGTCAGCCGAATCCGCCGACGCGGCCACCACGGACACGATCACCGTGACTGTCTCCCTGCAAACCGTCATCTCCGTGACGGTAACACCCGACACGTGGACTATCGGGGCCATTGCCCTGTCCTCCACCGTGGGCCCCGAGTCTTTTTCGGCATCCGTGGGAAACACAGCAACCAAGCTCGAAATCAAGGCCACGGATGGGGCGGGTGGCTGGAGCCTTGGGGGGACGCCCTCGCTGGATCAGTTCAGCGTGACGGTCGCGTCACCGCCCTTGACCCTCACCACCACGAATCAAACACTGGCTGCCAGCGTGGCGGCGAATGGCAGCGTAGGCTTTGATCTCACCTATGCCGCGCCCCTGTCCGACAGCCAGGGCGCCGGCACGGCTCAAGGCTTCACCATTACCCTGACCGCTTCGGCGCCTTAGTGATCGACTAAGCAGCGGCCAGCTCCACAGACCTTAAAGGAATACGCCCCGTGCGGTTTTGGATACACATCTTCATCTTACTTGGCGCGCTGAGCTGCGGGAATCCCGCGAATGCAGCCAGTCTCAAGGTGGGCCCCGCGCATTTTATCGTCCACAATGTCGAACCGGGGCGTCTGTACAACATTTTCGAGGAAACAGGCCTGCGGCTCACCATTTTTAATGAAGATCCGGTTGCCCGCACGTGGTCTCTGCGCGTTTCGCGCCCTTCCGAGCGTGGCACGTGGGAAGCGGGCTACGGAGAGATCCCCGAGCCGGCCTGGTGCCGGTTCAACAACGACACCGTAACGGTGCCCGCCGGGGGAAAGGCCTACGCCACCCTGACGCTCGCCGTGCCCAACGAGGAACGGTACTATAACCAGCATTGGGTCGCCACGCTCACCGTCGGGGGACAAGCGGAACACGGCGGCATCGGGCTGGAAGTTGATATTCGCATGCAAATCGAGACCAAGAGCCATCCCGATGTCTCCGCCACCCCGGCCGGCGATCTCGGGATCAAGCCTTCCATTCTGGGCTTCGATCACGTGAGACCGGGTGAGGGCCGAAACGGGCAGGTCATCCTGTACAACAATACCGGGGAAAAACACACCTACACCCTGCGCTCCCTGCTGGAAGATGGTTCCCTCGACCGCTCGCGCTACCTTACCTATCCCTACCGTGCCATGCCGGATGGCACTTGGGCCTCGTGGACGCGCGAGGTAACCATCGCGGCCGGCGCCAGCGCTGCGGTCCCGGTACAAGTGCTCCTGCCCGCCAGGCTGGATGCTCGCGGGCAGCGCTGGGAAAACATTGTCCTGGTGGAGCCCGACAAGGGCTCGATGGGCTTCTTCAGGATTCAGGTCAACTGCCCCGGAAAAAAGGATTGACGGCCACCAGGCTGCCGACTTATGCGACACCACGAGCAACACATTGTCATCCTCGCGACCGTGACCGCACTGGTGCTGTCCGCCTGGGGTGGGGCGCATGCGGCCACGGAGGCGACCATCACGGTAACCGTGACGTTTTCGGGCGATTCGGTCGACTCCGACGGCGACGGGCTTAGCGATGACTACGAAACCGGCATTCTCGGGTCGAACCCCAATGACACAGACACGGACGACGATGGCTTCAGTGACTACGACGAGGATCGGGCGGGCACGGACGCCACGAATCCGAACAGTTACCCCCCCTCCAAGTGGGTCCAATTCAGCTACCGTGGCACGGAGAACGGTACACTGACACAGCCTTTCAACACCGTTGCCGAAGGTGCGGCCGCCGCGGGAAGCGCCGGGGTGGCCCTTATGTTCCTGGGCACGCTCCCCTACAACGCCTCCTATGAACACCCGCGCCTCGACCAGCCCATGCGGGTGGGTACTCGGGACGGCGCCGTGCGTATTGGCCTGATAAACCTGGATTCCGATGGCGACGGGTTGCCTGACGCCGACGAAGCGACAATCCACGGAACCAATCCTTACGACAGCGACACCGACGGGGACGGTCTCGACGATTACGCAGAGGTCATCACCCTGGGCACCAATCCTAACAGTACCGACACCGACGGCGATGGATGGAGCGACTTCGATGAGGTAAAGTACGGAAGCGACCCGACGGACATCAACGACGTGGTGGTGGACATTTGGGTGGACTTCGCCTGGAACGGTCCCACCACGGGGTCGGAAACCCAGCCTTTCAATACGCTCGCCGATGGGCAGACCGCCTTGATTTCCGGGGGAACCATCGGTATCAAGGGGGACAGCGCCGTGGTGGTGACCCAGGAACTCCTGCGGTTGACCAAGCCCATGCGCGTACTGGCCTTTCGTGGTTTTATTCGTGTCACCGGTGACGCGGCGCCGCCCCTTCCCGGCGAGATAAGCCTCCTCCCCACCGCGGACCCGCCGGGCACGAGCCTTGTCAACGGGAATATGCCCGCACTTCACGACCTGCTGCTTCAACTGGCCACCACGCTCTTCAACCGTCTCGGCAACGGACATGATAACGCCATGCCGGACCTTGAGGCACCACGGTACGAACCGGCCGTGCCCGTGGGCGCCAATGCAGACGGACTGCGGATCGCCCACGGGGACACTCCCCTGGCAATACGGCTTCGCAACCCCGACGGAATCGATCCGTCGTCCATCGAATTACCCTTACAGGGAGATGGTCAAGATGGCGGACACGCCACGTGGCGCCCCGCCGTCTCCGGCACGGATGACATTTGGGTGATCCTTGAACCCGAGGAGTATTGGCACGAAAAGGATGTCGTGACCGTAACCGTGCGCGCGGCAACCACCGAAGGGACGCCCATCGGGCCGGTGACCTACCGCTTCATCATTACCGACACGCCCGTGCCATCGGATTCACCGGCAGAAACGGACCAGCAACCCGGACCGGCTATCGACCATGGGGCGCTGTATTCTGAAAGCACCGGTACGGCCCATCTTGTCCCGCTGGATCCTTTTGAGGGAAGCGTCGAACTTTCCAACGGGATCGGCCCGGTTTACGCCATCCGGCCGGATGTACTCTACGACGCTCCCCAGCGCGTGTGGGTGCCCGTTCCCGAGTCCCTTACGCCGGATGACGTGGAAGTATTCTGCTACCTGCAACAGGGAACGGGCAACCGATGGTGCCCGGGTGAGACGGTTGAGGGCTGGCTCGTGGCGGAAAGTACGTTGCATCTCAATCTTGGCGCCGAGGACCAGTCCTACATCGGGCTGCTCGTGCGCCACCCCGCCATCATCCAACTAGGCTACCACGAGGCTCGATAAGCGCTTACCAGTGAAGCCCGTACCCATGGTCACGCATTCCCCTCCTTCCGTCATTCCCGCGATGGCGGGCATCCACGGGAAAGGTCAAGGCGTTGCCCCCGCCTTCGCGGGGATGAGGGTGGGGTGAGGCTGGGATGGGGTCACGATGCCTGGTTCCGGCTACGCCGGACAGGTTTTCCCACGAACGTCCCCCGTCGTGGGGCCGCCCCCAAGGCGCATGGAGACCGGTTTCCTAATCCGTGCAGACCACGGCCCCGGATATGGCTTGCTTGGCTTTGGCGAGGCGACGATACGCCGCATCCATGAGACTCTCCGCCTTACCGCCATCGGAGGGATAGGTCACAACTGAAAAGCGCATGTCGATCTGGCTGTCGAAAGACTTTCGAAAGCGATCAATGGCCGAGAGTGCGCCCGTGCCATCGGTCTCCCCCATGAGAACCGCCACCGAATGGTCGAAATTGGACATTACGTCACTGTCCCGCACGTGCTCGCCCAGTAACGCCCGAAGCCCCTCC
Organism: Candidatus Hydrogenedentota bacterium; assembly: GCA_024278275.1. GTDB lineage: Bacteria > Hydrogenedentota > Hydrogenedentia > Hydrogenedentales > JAJRTN01 > JAJRTN01. Next base: position 14,897 of record JAJRTN010000016.1, on the reverse strand, counting down.
AGGTCATTCTGGGACGTAACCATGACCAACGATACGAAGCGGCGATACCGTTCGGCCGCCAGTAACTCATACTCCAACAACCGGCCCATTACCTCGAAGTCGGTTTGCACGTCTCCATAATCCTTAGAATGTTAGTTTATTGTTACCTTTGATTTTTGGAAGCAATTACCATGCCACACAAAAGCATCTATGCGTTAAGTAGTTTTACAAAAAAGAGTTACCGGAACGAGCCTCGCTTCGGGAGAGGTTTTCCCGCCCCTGCGTCCCCTGCGAATCGCCTTAGGATGTATCACGGTTGACAAACTTTTGCTAATCACTTCTTGGGATTGGTCGTCATCTCTCCATTGCTACTCAGGGCTGAACAGTTGAAAAGGGCAACGCGGGCGTTAGAACCCGGGAGTACCCGCCATGGCCTTCCATTTTTTGTCCGGGTAGCGCAAAAAAATGTCACTTCTGAACATTCTTGGCGCGATCATGCCCATGAATATCCACGATCCGACCAACGCATAGTCATTCAAATAGATATTCTAGGCAGAGAAGCTAATGAATAAGGCATGAATGACCTGCTTATACTGAGAATTTCACGACCATGTCCGACAATAGGTGATTTTTGGCACGAACATTGCTTATTCCGAAACAAATTTAACGTCTAACCGCTGCGACTCGCAACCACCACGCGTTGCGGCATGGGTGGAAACAAGGGTTTTATGAGGCCCTTTCGTAAACCGCGTTTGGCTCCGGTGTTGGGCAGGTGGCAGTCCCGTTGGGAATCGTCCTTTCACAGGGCACCCATGGGTGGGTAGTAAGCTTGAAACGTTAGCATGGAGGAGAAAGTGGACCCGTCGCGAGAGCACGATATCTTCTGTGGGCTTCATGAACGCCTGTTGGGGCTGACTCCCCAAATACTTGAAGTAGACGCCATGATCACCCAGCTCGCGAACTCGCAACTCACGGTACTCATTACCGGCGAGACGGGCACGGGCAAGGACATCGCGGCGCGCCTTATCCACCACCGTTCAACACGATACGGCATGCCATTCATCAAGGTCAATTGTCCCGGCATCCCGGAGAGCATCCTTGAGAGCGAGTTGTTTGGTTATGAACGCGGCGCTTTCACGGGCGCCCACACGGCCAAGCCCGGACGTTTTGAGCTCGCCAACGGGGGCACCATTTTTCTGGACGAGATATCGGAAATGGCAGAGAGCATCCAGGGAAAATTGTTGCAGGTGCTCGATGGTGAACCGTTCATGCGCATTGGCGGGACGACGCCGATCCGTTCGAATGTCCGGATCATCGCGGCGACCAACGTTGCACTTGACCAAGCGGTCAAGCAGCATGCTCTTCGGGAGGACGTTTCCTTCCGTCTGCGAGAGGTCGAGGTGCATCTTCCCCCCCTGCGGGAACGCCTGGATGATATTCCCCTTCTCGTGGAGCATTTCAACTATAATATCTCCAAGAGCCTGAAAAAAAACTACGAGCCCATAGACAGCAAGTTTGTGGCGCAACTTCAACGGCTGCCCTATCCCGGCAATGTGCGTGAGTTGGCCGCACGGGTGAAAAAATACGTGGCCACCGGGTCGGAAGCGGACCTGCTGGCATCGGAAGAGGTTCTGCCGCCTTCCGGGGCCAATGGGGAATCGGCGGGCGGTGCGGGGGAAGAAAACGACCCGGAGAATCGCCGCTTTCCTTCCCTGAAGGAGGCGGTCCGGCAGGCGGTGGAGGAAACGGAGCGCAAGCTGATCGAAGAAACGTTGCGGCATACGCTGTGGAACCGGCGCAAAGCGGCCAAACTGTTGAACACGAGTTACAGCTCCCTGCTTCGCCGAATTGAAGCCTACCAGATTGGCAAGACGCCGTAGACACATTCGAGAATTGTTTTTCAACCATCCCGCCTCCGGCGCGGGACAGGGGACAGCTTGGTGCTTCCCGTTTGGAATGACCGTTTTGTAATCGTATCCTTGACGGAAGGTGAAAAGAAAATGATGGACATCATGCGATTCCGGAGGTGCTTCGCGCGCATACCGCTGCTGACCACGGCGGTAATGGCCCTGGCCATCGGTTGCACGACCACTTCGCCCCCACCATCGGCCCCGGGAAAGGCGCTCGGGGGTGCCCGGCAAGCGGAGGCGGTAGTGGAGGAAAAGGTGACAATCCCCACGGCGGACCTGGGGCCCGACGCCGGCAGGCGCGTTCCCATCACGGTGGACGCCGAGGATGCAGCGGAAAATGCCCGCGCCCGGGCCGTGGCAAAGGACCTGTTTTCTTCCTACCGGATTGGCGCCGGCGATGTGCTCGGGTTCCGGCTCTTTGATGACGAAACCCTGAACACGACGGTGACGGTCCGTCATGACGGATACATTTCGCTTCCCTGGATCCCGGACATCAAGGTCATGGGGCTTACGCGGGAAGAAGCCACGGATCAACTTACGAAGGCCTACAACGAGCTGTATGTCGACACGGAGGCCAGCCTGGTCATTCTGGAGTCGAGGAGCAAGTTTTATACCGTCATGGGGGAAGTACAGCGGCCCGCCGAGTATCCTTACGAGCGTCCCATGACCCTGCTGGACAGTATTAACCGCGCCGGCGGGCTCAGGCTGAATCAACGGGGAGGCGACAATTTCGTGGGGGCCCAGGGCCAATTAGTGAAGGCCCTGGTGATCCGCCATGACCAGGGGGAGCGCAAGGTTCTCGAATTCGATCTTCGGGGCTTTGACGAGCCGGGGGCGCACGTGTCCGACACGCCCATCCTGCCGGGGGACGTGGTGTACATTCCCGAGGGCATCAACCTGGTGTACCTGCTGGGCCAGGTGGGCCGTCCACAGGTCTTCGCGCTCAGTGATGGTATGACGCTGCTTCAGCTCCTGGCCAACGCGGGTGGTTTCTCCGAGCAAACATCCCGTCTCCGCGATGTGGTGGTCATGCGCGAACAGGAAGGCGGGAACACGGAAGTTTACAAGGTGAATGTACGCCGGATACTCAAGGGGGGCAGCATGTTTCCCCTGGAACCGGGCGACATCATCTACATCCCGGAGAAACGCCTGACCAAGCTGTCGTCCTTCCTGGCGCGCTTGTACAGCCCCGCGACACAGACCATGGGGGTGGCCGGCCAGGTGCTGGGACTCTACCAGCAGGTCTGGAACGCCTGGTACACGGATGACCGGTTTGAGCTGCTCTATGAACAGAACAACAGGCAAACCCTCAACACACTGGAGTTGCTGAGGAGCCTTCGCGAGCTTTCCGATCTGAACGGTATTAATCTCGCCAAATGATCCACGCACAAGGGACGGGTAGTACTTTATGAGCGAAGAACTCTACACGATTAGCGAACATGGCGAAGGCGAGGGCCCCCAGTCAACCGCGCCATTGGCCCTGGATGTGAAGCGCCTGATTTCGCTTCGTCTTCCCCTGATGGTGACCGTGTGCATCCTGTGCGCGGTGCCCGGGGTGCTGGTGGCCTGGCTCAAGCCCCCCACGGTCTACACGGCCAAAGCACAAGTCCGTTTTTTCGAGGTTCAACCCAGCATTCTCGATGACCAGAACCGGGGCAACAGCCGGTCCTATGACAACTTTGTGAACACCCAGATCGGGATCATCACGAGTACAAAGCTACTTGAAAAAACGCTTGACGTCGTCAACCCGCCCAACTCGCCGCTGTCCAGTTTCCAGGAAGGGGAAGACCCTGTTGAGGTGCTGAGATCCGCCATCGCGGCCAGTAGACAAAAACACGGCGAGTTGGTCACCGTGACCTGTACCCTGCCTGAAAAGGATGACGCGAAGAAGGTCTTGGACGAGCTGATTCGCATCTATGTTGAAGATTACAAGTCCACGACCTCGAAGAAAGGCAATAATCGTCTGAACGCCCTGCGTGACGAAAAAAACACCATGCAGGAGACCCTCCGTATTCAGATGGGAAACATTGCCGACTTGGAGAAGGAATTGGGTATTACCGCCGTGGGCGTGGAATCACCCGAAGCCGTCGAAATGAGCCAGTACAGGCAAAACCTTCTTGACCTGGATAATAAGAAATCCGACCTGGAGAGCGTCTTGCGGGAACAGGAAGCGAATGTTGCCGCCGTGGATGAATTGATGGCTTCCTATCGGGAAAACCCGGATGCCCCCATCAACGAGCGGAACGTGGAGGGCCGCGTGGCGAGCGACCCGGACGTGTCGGCCTACCGCGGCCTGCTCTTTGCCGCGGAAAACGATCTCGCCCTCATTAAGGAAAAATACAGGCCCTCCCATCCAAACTACGCCGAAGCGGAGCAAATGGTTAAGACGCGCCGCGAGGAAATGCGCCGCTACAAGCGGAAAGCGCGCGAACGGGTGCTCATCAACATGGCGGCGGAGGCCCGTTTTATCCTTGAACAGGCCCGGAATGACGTGGACAGTGTGCTTGAAAACATCGAGAAGTATGAACAAGAGGTGGCGGCTCTCGAGAAACAGATAGAAAGCAAGCAGAAGGACGATTCAAGAAAACTCTCTGCCCTCAACCAACTGAGGCAGGATGCCGAGTACACGCAGGCGCGGTTGAAAATAGTGGACAGCAAAATGGACGACATTCGGCGCGAGGAAAAAGCGCCGGCCCGAATCGAACTATACTCCGCCGCCCGCGTATCCGACAAGCCGAACAACAAGAAGAAAATCATGCTCGTTCTGGCGGCCCTCATGGCATCGGCCTGTCTGGGGGTCGGCGCCGGGGTGGCACGGGAATTGACCGACCACCAACTTCGTACGTCCAAGGACGTGGCGCGCCTCACCCACCTTCCGGTCATCGCCTGCATCCCCCACGCCGATGAGGACGAATTCCTCCAGGCGGCCCATGTGCCCCTGCTCACCATGGATCACCCCAACTCCATGGTCGCCGATGAATACCGGCGGATCCTTTCCCGTTTGCTCTATCCACCAGAGGGAACCACGGAAATCAGTTCACTCCTGATTGCCAGTCCGTCCAGTGGCGACGGCAAAACCTCCCTGGCCTGTAACCTGGGCATCGCGCTTTCACAGGCCAATCGTCAAGTATTGCTGATTGACCTGAGTTCCCAGCAGCCGGCGGTGGAGGCCTGTTTCGGTCTTTCGGCGGCGGCGGGCCTGGCGGAAATGCTGAGGCAGGAAGAAACGCCTGAACAGTGCCTGCGGCAGACCGAATATGGCGGCCTATTCGTGATGGGTCCCGGTCTTCGAACCCAGGATCTGGCCAGCCGTCTTGCCTCCCGTAGAATGACGGATTTTCTTGAGTGGGCGGAGCAGGAATTCGACCACGTGATCATCGACACCCCGCCCTCGCTCCTCATGTCGGACGCGAAGCTGCTCGCGCCCCTGACGGATGGCGTGATCATGGTGGTGGGGGTAGGGGTGTCACCGGTGGGCATGGTGCGCCGCTGTCTTCAAGACATGGAACAGCTCAAGGCCAATGTGCTTGGCGTGGTGCTGAACGGCATTCGCCGGATGCGCGGTGGCTATCTCGGCAACCGGCGCCGTCTTTTCTACGCCTACTACCAAGGCATGGGGAATGGTAACGGCGATGCCGATCTCCCGGAAATGAAGATCGTGGACAACGATGAGCACCCGGAACCGGTGGTGATGTTGCTTCCCGCGGATGAAAATGAAGACAAGGCCGGCCGTGACCGCAATGATCAGGCGTAGTATGAACGCGCCGGAGCGGCAGGCCCCGGGGCTTCTGAAAACCCTGAAACCGGGGGCGGACATTCTGGAAATGGACATACATGAATACGAGTCCAACACCGTGAGCGCCGCCGGCGACCGCCCGCCCGAGGCCACCCCGTGGCAAAGAGCACTCCGACAGGTCCACTGCACGGCGAACGGCGTACCGGCCGTTCCGATTTTCGGCACCGTCATCAACACGGTGCGGCTTGCCGAAGTGTTCGAGGCCATCGACCGCCAGATTGCCCGGCGACGGGCCGGGTTCGTGGTCACGCCCAACGTCGACCACCTGTGTCAGCTTCCCCACAATCCCCGTTTCGCGGAAGCCTACCGCAAGGCCTTTCTCGTGCTGGCCGACGGCATTCCGGTGGTGTGGGCAAGCCGGCTCTTTCGGAAAACCATCCCGGAAAAAATCAGCGGCAGCGACCTGATCTATTGGCTGACGGAGCATGCGGCCCGAAAAGGCCATTCCGTGTTTTTTTTCGGCGCCGCGCCGGGTGTCGCGGAAGAAGCGGGACGCCTCCTGGGCCGCCGTTATCCCGGCCTGAAGGTGGCGGGCCACTACAGCCCGCCCGTGGGCTTCGAGAACGACCCGGAAGAAAACGCCAAGGCCATGGCGACCATCAGAGAGGCCGCGCCGGACATCTGCTACGTGGCCCTGGGCGCCCCCCGGCAAGACATTTGGAACGCGGAAAACGCGCAACGATTGGGGGTTCCGGTGATGCTGGGCATTGGTGCCAGTTTGGATTTTGTCACGGGCAGAGCGAAGCGTGCCCCGCGGTGGGCGCAGCGTTCAGGCGTGGAATGGATCTGGCGCCTTTGCATGGAACCGGGACGTCTTTGGAAACGTTACCTGCTGCGTGACAGCCGCTTTCTGGCGATCCTCTGGCACGAATTATGGTACGGTGTCCGGAAGAGCGCGATCGGGGCATTGAACACACACAACGAATAGGGATTTCACCCAGCCATGTCTCGCAAAATGTGGATAGCACTCATCGCTTTCGTGGTGATGACACTTGTAGGTGGTGCGGTTGGCGTCGGGGGATTCCTGTACTACCCGGTCTACAAGGCGAATAAGTATCTCCGGGAGGGAAACGCCGCCTTTGCCAAGGGCCAATGGCGCAAGGCGAAATCCTACTATGCCTGGTACATTCACCAGTACCCCGAAGAAATCGAACCGCTTGAACGCTACGCGGAAGCCAGTCTGAAGATCATGGCCCCCCGAAACGTCGCCCTGAGGGACGCGGGAAAGGCCTATCTTCAACTCGTCCGCAAACACCCGGACAATACGGCCTTTGCCGAACGCGCTCTCCAGTTCTACCGGGACAAGGAACTGTGGGACTTGCTCGACGCGGCGGCGGAGTACATGCTCATCACCAAGCCCGATGACCCGCTCCTGCTGTACTACAAGGCACTGGCACAGGACCGCAAAGGACGTCTCCTGACCAGCGCCATCGCTTCCTACGAAGCCATCCCGGACTGGTCGAAGGTGCCGGCCACCATCCACGGCGACTATGCGTCGCTTCAAATCAAGCTTGGCGAGTCAACCCCCGACCTCACACGAATAAAGGCCGCGCTGGAAGCCGAACCAAACCGCCCCGACCTGCTCTGCCAATACGCGCGCATCCTGGCGGACACGGGGGAACTGGAAGAGGCCCAGGCTGCCCTGCAAAAGGCGGAAAACGCCGGCACCCTTGATTACGAGAGCCTGCTGGCCGCAACGGAGGTCTGTTGGAAAGGGAAGGATTGGGAAGACGTGGAAACCTACGCTAGGAAGGCGGTTGCCCTGAATGCCGACGACTACCGCGCCTATCTCCAATTGACGGGAGCGCTGGAGCAACAAGGAAAGCCTTCCGAGATCCTCGCCCTCCTCCGGGAACTTCCGAAGGAAATGCTGGCCGATCATCCGAAGCTGTACCTTCCTTTGTGCGAGACGGCCCTCGCCGAGCGAGAACTTGATACGGCGGAGGCCTTCCTGGAGAGGTACCGCGCGGAATGGCCGAACCACGAGGCGAGCCTTTCCTACCTGGATGCCCGCATTCTCCTGTTCAAGGCGGCCACCATGGATGAAAAGCAGGCACAAGATGCGGCGAAGAAGGCCGCGGAGAAACTTCTCATGGTGGTGAAGACCAATCCCACCACCTTCCCCCGTGCCCAGTTCTACCTGGTGCTGGCGTATCTCCAGGTCGACAAGGAGGATAAGGAGGGTTACGCCAGAAACGTGCTTGATACGTTTATTCGCAACTATCCCAAGTATCAGCAGGCGCGTGATCTCAGGGACATCTATTTCAGGACCGCCGAAACGCCGGAGGATGCACTGAAGAATGCTCAACGGATATTGAACGACAACCTGCCGCACCAATCAGTTGAGTTCTTTCAGAAGGCCGACAGCTTGTTGCGCGCCTTTGGTGACAAGCTTCCTCCCGCGGATCAGATCCCCGTCCTGGAGGAACTGTTGTCCCGGGCACTCGCCGGGGATCCGACGATGGCGGGAACCCATGCGCTCTCCATCGACCTCAAGCTCCGGCAAAATGACCTGGCCGGCGCGCGTGAGCAGTTGGACCGGGCAAAGAATGCCGGGGCGAACGAAAACAAGCTTGCGAGGTCGGAGGTGGCCCTTCTCCTGGCGGAAGGGAACAGGGCCGAGGCACTGAAGCGGTTTGCCGCCTCCCTCAACAAAAAGACATCCAAAGAGCAGGTCGAGGGCTGGGCCAGGTTCTTCACGGTCCGGGCCGGACTGGAAGCGGGGTTGGACGCCATCGACACGGCGGTCGAAACCCTGCCGGACGGCGTCCTGGACGAGGGCGCGTTGGACACCGTTAAGGTTCAAGTCCATCTCTGGGCAAATGACATTGACGGCGCGCGTGCGCAACTGGCCGCCCTGGACGCGAAACGGGGGGATGATGCGCGTCATTGGGCCGCCACGCGATCCGTCCGCCTGGCCCTGATTCAAAGGCTTTTCCAAGACGGGAAACCGGACGCCCTGGCGGAGGCACGCCGGCTGCTCGCCGAGTGTCGGAAGCGGGAGCCCGACGATGCCCAGGCGCGGTTGATCGAGGCGCGGGACATGCTGCGCTCAACTCCGCCGGACCTGGACGGCGCGGAGGCCCTGGCCAAGGAGGTTCTCCAGGCAAACCCGAAGCATGTCGGCGCAAACCTCCTGCTTTCAAACATCGTCTCCATGAAAGGATACTCCCGCCTGGCGGCGAAATACGCCGGGAAGGCCGCCGAGGCCATCGATGCAACTCAACCCCCGAACATGAGAACGGCTTGCGCGAACGCCTTTCTGCGAGCCGGGGACTATGACGGGGCCCGCGCACAGTTGGACACCGTTCTCGCCGGGAACCCGGACCATCCGCAGGCCCTGGAATTGTCGGTACGAACCAGCCTCGCGCGGGGACAGGCCCAACGGGCGCGGGAAGACCTGGCACGGCTGGAGGCCTTGCCCGAGAACGTCGTGTCCAAGGATGTGTTGCAGGAACTTCAAGACCTGTTGACCCTTCACGCGGACAACGGGAATCAGGCGATTGAAGAGCTTCGGAAACGTTTTGAAGACAACCCTGAATCGTTCCGTGTGGCGCGCAGCTATTCCAGCGCCCTCGAACGGCAAGGCGATCTGCGGGAAGCCGAACGGGTGCTTGAAAACCACGCGGAAGCACGCAAGAACAGTGTCGAGTCCTGGGTTATGCTGGGCCAGTTCCGACTCAGGCAGGGAACGGAGGAAAGTTACCTGACGGCTTCTTCAGCCTTCACGCGGGCCCTGCTCCTCATGCCCGACTATGCGCCGGCCCTGGAAGGACTCATCAGGATCCATTTGCGCACGGGCAATGCAGGCGCGGCGTTGGGCTTGTGCAACCGATACCTGCAAGTGCAACCGGATAACGCGAACATACTCTACCAAAAGGCGCTCATCCTGTCTGGCTCGGAAAGTAATTACGAGAGCGCGCTTTCCACGATTGACAAGGCCATCGCGGTGGAGCTGCGCCCGGAGTTCCTTCGCCTTCGCGGCATGCTCCGGCTCGACATGAATGCCGACTCGGAGGCGCTGGAAGACTTCCAACAGCTCCGTACCCTGCAGGGCATGACGGACGCGCTCATCGACGCTTGCATGGCACACGCCTATGCCAAGCTCGGTGACCTGGAAACTGCCCGCCAATACTACGACTTGGCACGGGAAGGCGCGGATGAAACCAATGCAGGGCTTTCCGCCCGGCTCGAAAAGGTTGAGGCCTTACTTCAGGAGGGGCAGTAGTGTCGGAATCCACGGATACCTTGACGCGCAATTCCAATGAAAATAGGCCGCTCGATCACGGCGCGGGGCGGTTTCGGTGGCTCTTGTGGGGGTCGGTGCTGGCACTTGTCGTGGTGCTCTACTGGCGGGTGGGCAAGGGACTTTACAACAACTGGACCCTGGTGGATTCCTATTATTCCCACGGATTTCTCATCCCTCCCATCAGCGCGTTTCTCGTGTGGCGGCGTCGAAAGGTGCTGTACCGCACGCCACTATCCCCATCCTGGTCGGGGGTCGTTCTCATCGCCGGCGCCTGTATGCTGCTCATCCTGGCCGACTTCCTAGGGTTCAGCGTGTTCGCGCAGCTCTCCCTGCTCCCCATGGTGACGGGGCTGGTATTGGCCGCGCTGGGTCCGCGCCACCTTCAACTTTTGTGGTTCCCTGTTTTTTTCCTGATCTTCATGATACCCATCCCCCCTAGCCTCACGCAGAGCATCATTCTCGACATCAAGTTTCTTGCCACGGAAGGGGCGGTCAAACTGGCGCGACTGTGCTCCCTCTCCATGATTCGCGATGGTTCTTACGTTCATTTTGGCGATGACCGTCTCCTGGTGGGCGAAGTCTGTGGCGGATTACGTTCACTGATAGCCCTGCTTTCCTTCGGCACCCTGATGAGCTACATCAGCAAGACCAAGCGTTGGGCCAAGGTGGTTATTCTCCTCTTGTCCGGTCCCATCGCCATCATCGCCAACACGGCCCGCATATTCGCCCTGTGCGTGGTCGGTTATTTCTGGGGTTCGGAAGCGGCGACCGGAATGGTTCACGATGTCTCGGGAATCCTCATTTTCGCCCTTGCCTTTGCCCTGCTCTTTGCGCTGGAAACCTTCCTTCGGCGGGTGGCCCCCGGGAACCCGAAAGTGATCGCGCCATGAAGAAACACCTTGCCATTCCGCTCATCATCCTGCTCCTGTTACTCGTATCGACCGCCGGTCATCTGCACATTCTCAAGGCGCAAGGCCGAAACGCAAACGACGCGTCCGAGGATACGGTACTGGACATTCCCTCGGTGATAGGGGGGTACACCCAATTGGGCGAGGACATTCCGGTCGCGGAGAATGTAAAGCGCGTGCTCCAGACGAGCAGCATCCTGACGCGCAACTATCGGGCTCCCAATGGCCGCATTGTTTCGCTCAGCATGGTACATGCCGGCAAAACACGCCGCAGTCTGCACTTTCCCGAAGTTTGCCTGGTCGGGCAGGGGTGGGAGGTCATGCGGCAGTTTCAGGCGCCGGTAGGATTCGGATTCACGGCGCAGCACCTTGTGATCGCAAACGGCCGGCACAAGGAAGCGGTGATCTACTGGTTCAAAACCCGTGACCAGCTTACGGGAAATTTCTTTCTCAACTCGTGGTATTGGGCACGCGAGCAATTGCGGCCGGGGGGAACACCGACATCAACGATGACTCGATTGAGTACGGCAATCCGGGGCCAAGACGAGGAATCGGCGTTTTTTCTGCTGGAAGACATGGCGGAGCAACTGGCACCGGTGCTTTTGCAACGAATTCCTTAACGATATTAACACTACGAAGACTTTGCCGACACCATGCCGGAACTTACGGCGGCCTTGCTGATAATTGATTTTTCCACAAAGGACCATAGGAATAACGCTCATGAACAGCATACAACGGAAGACTTCCAAGGCATCCTGGCATCTAAAGGCCGTGGCATGCTGCTGCCTGCTGCTCACCTTCGCCGCATGCAGCGCCCGTCGCAGCGAACAGTCGCGCGCCGATGGAGACACCTACCTGCGGCTGGGAAAAATCGAGGAGGCCCGGGCCGCGTACTCACTCGCGGCAAAAGCCAACCCGGACAATGCCATGGCCCAGTTGGGTTTGGCCCGATGCGCCGTGGCCGAGGAAGATGTCGATAACGCGGTGGACTTTTTCAACCGCGCCTCTACACTGGACACCGAATTGGAACCCGCCTACGTAGAGGCCATCCGGGTCTTGCTGGAACATGATCGCGCGGACGAAGCCCGCGAAGTGGCTTCGAAGTGGGAACAGGTCAATCCTTAAGCGGGTGGCATTCTCAAGGCGCGTGTCGAACTTCAGACCGGCAACGTGGACACGGCTATCACCCTCCTTGAAGAACTGAAAACGACCTTTCCCGAGTCGGTCGCGGTAAGAATAAGCCTGGGGACCGCCTACCTTCAGGCAAACGCACCCACCAAGGCGGAGCGGGTGTTGAAGGAGGTGCTTGAATCCGTCGATCCGGCGGACCTTACGGCGCGCATGACCCTTGTCGAGGTCTACCGCCGTCAAGGCAAAACGGAGAAAATGGTTTCGGAGCTTGAGCAACTCGTGGACCAGGACCCGGCCAACACCGGCCTGCGTTTGGCCCTTGCCCAGGTCCTGCTTTATACGGGACGCGTGGATGAAGCCGAGGACATCGCGCGGGAAATCCAACGCCAGGAGTCCTCGCCCGGCTGGGCGGATTTCGTTCTGGGCGCTTGTCTCGCGCAGCGTGGGGAATTCGAGGAAGCCATTCCCTTTCTGACAGCGGCCAACCAGGCTCTTCCCGACCAGGCCCAAGTAGCTCGGGTGCTCAGGTATGCCCGGTCGGGCGGGAAAACCGCGCAACTCCCGGAAACCGGGGACCAGGCTACCGAACCGACCCTGTCCGAACCCGCCGGCCTTGAGACGCTGGATTGGCAAACGCTCTGGAAAGAGGCCGCTCTCGGAGAGCTCCTGGCGCGCCGCGAGGAGTTTATGAAGAACCCGGCGCCCAACCTCATCGAAACCCTTGTCCTGAGTGCCTATTTCACTTTCAATCCCAAAATCGCCGCAGACATCGCCCAAAAACTTCCCCCGGAATCACCCGTCCGTCAGTTCTCCGACGCCATTCAGGCGCACGATGCGAAAGCGCTCAAAGAACTGGAAAATTCCTGGCGCGAGGACGACCCCGAGCGCAAACTTTTGCGGGACAATGCCGTGGCGTTCGCATACGCCACCGTGGGCGCCCGCACCCGCGCGGTGCAGCAATTCGCGGAAATCATGCGTGAAAGACCCGACAACGCGGTGGCCCAGCTTAACACGGCACAGGTTTTTCGGGCCGCGAAAAACCCAAAGTTCGCCACAAGCGTTCTGCAACGGCTTATCACCCAATACCCCAACAATATCAACGCGCACGCCCTGCTGTATCGCACCCTCAGAGAGGGAAACATGATGAGGGAGGCACGCCAAGCGGCGGAAACCACCTACGCCATTTTCAATACATCCAGCTTTGCCTACCTGAATCTCGCGCAGGCTTACAAAGACACGGGGGAATTCGACCTGTCGAAGAAGGTGCTTCAACTCGGGATTGACACTTTCGATGAGAAAGCAATGTTCCAAATCCTTTTGGCGGGCATTTATCTTGAGACGGGCAAACCGAAGGAAGCCCTCCAGGTACTCACTCAAATACCTTCCGGGGATAATACGAAGGGCAAACTCGCTTTCATGGAGGCCCTGGCGGCCGGCCTTACGGAAAACTGGCCACGTCTCCTGGAAATAGTCGATTCATCGGCCCATGACACGATTCTCCGCAGGGCGCCCCTGCTGGCCGCCGCGGCCTATCTCCATGGCGACCGTCCCGATGAAGCGAAAGCGGCGCTCCTCCCCGATCCGAATGGACCGCCAAGTGGCGGACTGGCGGGCCGCGTAATACTCGACGCGTTGAATGAAGCCTCAGAGCCGCTTGATCCGGCCGCGGCCGAACTTGCCTCCACACTCGCCGCGACACCCGGGCTGTCCGCTGATTTTGCCTTTGCATCAGCCTGCCAGGCGGCCAAACTTCCCGACGCGGCCTATGGCGCGCTCAAGTCCCTGGAGGCGGCGCTCCCTGAAAACACCATGCTGGTCTACATGGAGGCAACCAATCTCGGCGCTTCCAAGAATCTTCCCGACAAAGTCGATCAGGTGCTGCGCTTTGCGGAAAAGCATGCTTCAGAGCCCATCGGCTGGTTGGTTCTGGCGGATGTGTACCGGGATGAAGAAAATCTTAAAGGCGAGGACATGGCCACGGCCAAGGCCGTCGAGGCGGGGCCGGACAATATTCAGGCCCTCTTTCGTCGAGGGCAATTCCTGGAACGAAATGAAGATTTGGCCGGCGCGGTCGAAATCTATCGCCATGTCGTTCAGATCCGCCCGAATAACGCCGCGGCCAACAATAACCTGGCCTATCTCCTGCTGATGACGGGCGGTGACCTTACGGAGGCCCTCCAGCGCGCTCAATCCGCCAGTGAGATTCTCAAGACGGATGCAAGCGTGCTCCACACGCTGGGGGTGTGCCAACTGCGCAGCGGAGATTATGAAAGCAGCCGGCGCAGCCTCCGCACGGCACTGGAACTCCGTCCCGGCGATCCCACGCTCCTCCTGGATTATGGGTTGTTGCTCCAGGCCCAAGGCAAGCAGGAGCAGGCCAGGCAGCATCTGAAATGGGCCATTCTCTATGCCGATTTGCTGGATTTGCACTTTCCCCGGCGCGGGGAAGCGGAAGCCGCGTTGAACGGTAAACCGTAATCATCGAGATTTTCAGAGAAAGGAATTCACTCCCATGGATCCCACGGCACTTGACCTTCTCATAGCGTATGTGGATGTGTTCATACAGCTCTTCGCCGCCGCCGGAAACACGGTTCTTGGCGTGGTGGCAGCCATTATCGGCGTGCTGTTAACCCTTTTCCAAGGAAGCTTTTAGGGGGAAGGACCACGAAGAAGGCCCACCCTGATATGGACCGACCTTTTCAACACCTTATTCCAAAGCCGATTTTATTGATTGATTGATTTTTTGGAGGTGGTTTGAACGGGGGCCTGGAGAAGGCGGACGGGGACGGTTGCTTCGACGACGTGTCACTCTGATATGCGCGGGTTACGTCTGAAATCAGACGCAGTGCCGCATGACAGTGCTCCGTCGCGGTGAAGTGCCGTCTACTGTCGCGAGTTCCATGGGGCGAAGCCATGTATCGCAT
>JAJRTN010000156.1 GCA_024278275.1 Candidatus Hydrogenedentota bacterium | reverse complement strand
TTTTGACAACATTCATAACGTGAGCCGCCACGAGATACGAACGTCCTACAGGCGGGGCGGGGGGCGCTGACAGCCGCCCGGTTCAGGCGAATATGGAAACGGGATACCCCATGACTGCATACAGGTACATTACCATGCGTCTTCACAGGGCGTGCGCCATAATGCTGACGGTCTTCCTGGCGCTTCATGGCCATGGCGCGGCCCGGGCCGAAGAGCAGGTGAATGTCTCGGTGAAGATCGTCGAGTTTCAGACCTCCAAAGGGGTCGAGACCGGGCTGAGCGCTTATTTCCGACAGCGCCACGATCCCTTGCCTTACGGGCGGGTAACCAACGCAAACGGCATCATCTCCAATGCGGATATCACTTTTCCCTCGAGCACAAGTGCGGGCATTACCGTGTTCCTCGACCGTCTGACCAATCGCTACGGTGATTTCGAGGTCGTGTTGCAGGGCCTTGTTGACGAGAACCGGGCGTCCATCCTGTCCCAGCCTAACGTGATGGTCAAGATCGGCAGCGACGTGCCCACGGTTATTAAGACGGGGCAGCGGATACCTTACGAAAAAACGGTCGTGGTGGGAACGACCACGGTGCAGACCACGGCGTTTCGTGACACGGGCGTGGAAATGACCGTGAAGGCCATGGAACTGCGCGACGAGGATGGCGATTTCAACACCACGGAAGATACCTATATCCGGCTCAATATCCAGGCGTCGGTGAAGGAAGAAGGGCAGCGGTTGGTGGTGGCCCTCGACGATCAGTTGGCGGGCAGCAATGGTGTTTTCGCGCAGGAATCCAACGCCATTACCGCGCCCGAATTCATCTCACGGAGTGTCTCCACCGATGTTTGGGTCCGCCACGGCCAGGTATTGGTGATGGGGGGACTCTACCGTACCTCCAAGAACAAAGACCTTTCCACGCTGCCTTGGCTGCCCCAGGCCAACACCATGGCCAACAGCCTGATTGGGCGGGTTTCCCCCTTTGACGTGCCCGAGGTGCCCGTTACCACGGGACTGGGGAACCAGCGCAAAAAAGAAGCGCGACGGGAACTGGTGTTCCTCGTGAAAGCCACCCGTTGGCGCAGTTCCTTTACCGTGGCCGACGAGTTCGGGTTCGAGGAGGACGAAGGCGCCCGCAAGACGCCCATGCGGCCCACCGACCTTATCCAGGGCGTTATCGGCGAATTGACGGATATCCCCCAGGGTATTGCCGAAGGCATCACCGGGGAAAGTGTGAAGGATGAAGTTTCTTCCGGCTTGGGAGCGGACAAGTGATGCGTTTTGTCAGATCCATTTGCTGGCTGGGAATGGCCTTGGCGCCGACTGTGGCCGCATGGGCCCAGGAAGCCGCGCCCACTCCCCCGCCTCCCATCGACAAGCAGGTGCAACTACAAGTCTGGATTACCGAGACCAACCAGAATGGCTTGCGAAACATCGGCGGAAATCTCAATTTCCGACGTTTCGTCCGGGGCGTCGAACAAAGCGGTTCCGTGCAACAGGTAACCACGAATGTCATTGATCTCGCCGGGAATTTCAATAGCGTAACCTTGCCCGCGCCGGATGTTCCGCCCTTTACGCCCCCCATGCGCCCGGATCTGGACAACAACCTGGCCACCGGGATCCAGACTCTCGGAGGAGCCGGCCTTACGGCAACCATCATCGACTCGGATTATGGGACGGTGGATGCCTTGATACGCGGTGCGGAGAGCCGCAGCGATGTGGATTTGATTTCAAAGCCCGAAATCCTTGTCATCAATGGTTCGGAAGCCTCCATTAACGCCGGTTCGGAAGTTCCCTTTCAGCAGGTCGATTGGAAAGGCAACCGCCCGAACTTGAGCGTGCAGTGGCAGAAGGTCGGCGTGAATCTCAGCATCGTGCCGACCATCCAGCCCAACGGAACGGTCGATCTCCTGTTAAAGCAACTGGAAGTATCGGATATTGCCCGCTTCGACCGGGTCCGCGGTCTGGATCTGCCCGTGGTGTCAACCCGGTCGCAGACGGGCCGCGTGTCGCTTCCCAACGGCCAGATGCTGGTGATCGGCGGACTTTCAAGCCAGGTGATACGGAAAACCGAACGCCGTGTACCGGTGCTGGGAAAACTTCCCCTGGTGGGCATGGCCTTTCGCGGTCGCCGCTCGGAAGCGGAGATCAAGGGACTCATCATCTTCGTGCGTCCCACTATCGTGGATCTTCGCGATATGTCTCCCCGTGCGGAGTCCGCCCTCCACTTCTGGCGCAAGCGAAGCGCCGACTGGAAAAATGGAAAAGCTATCGAGCGGGAAATCTCCGCGCTTCAGGAGGAACTGTAGCGGCCGTGCAATTCCACGACGGTGCGCTGTTTGACTTCGACGCCGTGTGTTCCTCATGATGCGGCAGCCATGAAAGCCCTTCTCCGATATGCCGCGGCCCCGGTCGTGTCCGCCCTGCTGCTGGCGTGCAGCTTTCCACCCCTTTCCGCCCATTACCTGGCGTGGGTGGCCCTGGTACCGTTGCTGTGGGCGTGCCATGACAAAACGCCCAGGCAGGTGGCGGGACGGTTCTTTCTGACCGGATGGATCTTCCAGGCCCTACTGCTCAACTGGCTCGCGGCGAACGTGTTCTGGGCGGGGTTCCGGGCGCTCATCGGTTGGCAGTTACTGAGCGTGTACCTCGCGCTCTATTGGGCCGCGCTGGGCGCGCTATTCGCGTGGCTGATCGGTCGGCTGTCCCAACGGAACCACGCCGTCTCCCTGTTGGCCCTCCTCCTGCTGCCCTTCCTATGGGTCGTTATGGAATGGGCGCAGGCAACCCTCTTCACGGGCCTCGGATCGGGCGCGCTGGGCTACGGGCAGGCAGCCAATCCCTGGTTCCTGCAATGGGCCTCGGTGGGGGGCGTGTTCCTGTTGAGCTTCATCCTCGTCGGTGTGAACACCCTGCTGTTGGGCGCTATGCGCCGCCGTCCGACCAGGGCAGTGGCGGCGGTCTTCGTGATCTGCTTCGTCCATGGGGGCGGCTACCTCCTGCTGCGCGCCCCCGTACTCACCCCCGATAGTCCCATGGTGGCCCTCTTTCAAAGCAGCTTCCCCCAACTCATGAAATGGGACGCCACCTATCACCTTGACATGGTACGGCGTTCCGCGGAGGATTCCCTGGCGGCGGCGAGACGGGAAACGGTGGATCTGATCGTCTGGCCGGAGGCCCTGGTGATGGAAGATTACCGCACGCCGGTTTTCTTTACCCTGTTGCGGGAAACCGCCCGGGAAAGCGGCGCTTTCCTTTTCACGGGCACGGTGCGCCGGGGGGATGGCGGAGAACACTACAATTCGTCGGTGCTCCTGAATCCCGAAGGCGATGTGGCGGGGACCTACGACAAGATCCACCTTGCTCCCTTCGGCGAATACGTGCCCCTGGCGCAATACTGGCCCGTGTTGAATGATATCGTGCCGGGCGGCGCCGTGGACGCGGGGCATGAACCGGTGGTGCTGGACGCGGCGGGCCGCCGCCTGGGACCGCTCATCTGTTTCGAGGTACTCTTCGCTCCCATGGCGGAGCGGCTTCGGCGCGATGGCGCGGATGTGCTGGTGGTGGTCACCAACCTGGGCTGGTTCGGCTTCGGCGCCGCCGTCGAACAGGAGCTTCAAATCGCCCGGCTTCGCGCCGTGGAAACGCGTCTGCCCATCATCCACTGTGCCAACACGGGTATTTCCGCCATCATCGACCCGTGGGGCCGCGTACAGGGCCCCAACGCCGCCGTCGACCTGGATGGCGACTATTACCGTTGGAAGGAAGACCCGCCCCGCCCGGAATCGACCCTCATGCAGCGCATGTTGGCGGTGTACCCCCTGCCGGAGGCCTCGACGCGCCCCCTCTTGTCCGTGCCGCCCCACGTGACCCCCTGGGTATGCCTGGTGGTCTCGTTGGTGGGAATCGCCATGGTCCTGCGGCGAAAGAAGGAGTCGTTGCATGCTGCGTAGCATGAAAAACGCTCCCGGTAGGATTGGGTACCTGCTCAACCGTTTCAAACGGGGGCCGGCGCACCGCAAACGGCCTCATCACAACGGGCAAGCGGGCGCTTGCCCCTGCCATTCGCGGGCCTTCCCATGACGAGAGCCGCCACCACCAAACATCAAATCGCCCGCTTCGCCACCATCTTCGCGGGAGGGACCCTGCTCAGCCGCGTGGCGGGGCTGGCGCGGGACGTGGTGGTGCTTACCTTCCTGCCTTCGGCGGGCCGCGACGCTTTTTTATTCGCGTTCCGATTCCCCAACCTGCTGCGCGATATGCTGGGGGAGGGCGCGGTCAACGCCGCTTTCGTTCCCCTCTTCAGTGCGTGCCATGAGAAGAAGGGCGAGACCGCTTTTCGCGACCTGGTATCGGCCTGCATGTCGGCCATGATCCTCGTCTTCGGGCTGCTCACCCTGCTGGGGGTGTTGCTCATTCCCCGGATTCCGTGGGCCATGGGCCTGCTGCAACCCCTCACGGGCAAACCGTTGCCCGGCAATCTGGATGAAGTGGTCCATCTGACGCAATGGGTTTTTCCCTACCTTTTCTTCATCGGCATGGCCGTCTTCGCCATGTCGCCCCTCTTCACGGTGAAGCACTACGCCACACCGTCGTGGTCGCCCGTGCTGCTGAACCTGTCGCTCATCGCATCCTGCCTGGCCCTGCACCGCTACTTCGATCAGCCCGCGTGGGCGCTCGTCGTGGGCGTCTGGGTGGGGGGCATCCTGCAACTGGCGGTCATGTTCGCCGCCATGAAACGCCATACGGGGGTGCTGCGGCCCAACTTCCGCCTGCGCCACCCCGGCGTGTCCCGCGCCGCCTGGCTCCTGTTCCCGGTCATCCTCGGACAAGCCACGGGCGAGGTGAACAAGCTGGTGGACGGCTTTTTCGCCCTCGGCCTCGGCCCCGACCGCGTGTCGGCCCTCTACACGGCCAACCGCCTGATCCAGCTTCCTCTCGGGGTCTTCGGCATGGCCGTGGCCGTGGCCGTTCTCCCGGAAATTTCCCGTGCCGCGGCGCGGGACGATCACCAGGCCCTGCGTGAAACCCTGATGCACGGGCTGCGCCAATCCTTCTTTCTCGTCGCCCCCGCCATGGTGGGCTTGGCCGTGCTGCGCGAACCCATCCTGAAGCTGCTTTTCGGCTATGGCAATTTCGGTCCGGAGGCGCTGGAACGGAGCAGTGTCGCCCTGCTCATCGGGGCCTTCGGTCTCCTGTCCTTCGCCGGAGTCAAGGTCTGTGTCCAGGGCTTCTACGCGGTGCAGAACACGAAAACCCCCGTCATCATCGCCTCGATCAGTATGTTAATCAACATCCTGCTCAACTGTGCTCTCGTGGAGCTCCTGGACTACAAGGGCCTCATGCTGGCGACGGTGCTTTCCTTCACGCTGAACTTTGTCCTGCTCTACGCGCTGCTCTGCGTGCATAACGGTCCCCTGTGGGACGGAGTCTTCTTCAGCGCCCTCGGTAAGATGACCCTCGCCGCCGCGCTCATGGGCGCGGCGGCCTATGGCGTGCTTGTGTTCACCGGGACACTCGCGCCCACGGACGTTCTCTGGGCGCGAACCCTGAAAACAGTACTCCCCGTGGGCGCCGGTGCGGGTGTCTACGCCCTGGTGTCCCGCCGGCTCCACGTGGAGGAATGGGGGCAATTCACGAGTATTCTTCGTCGGCGGAAGGGTGGTTGAGAAGGTGGCCTGGAGAATCAGCGCGTTGAAGCGGACGCCACCAACGCAAGGGATCAACAGGAGACGTGACCATGATCATGGCGTTACTCGCGGGTTTGACCCTGTCGGGTGTAGACCAGGCACGGCTCAATGACCTCACCCCGGGATGGGAGGTGCGGGAGAAGCCCATCCTGTGGGGGTTCCATAACCTCTACAATCCGCAAGTGGTTCACGAACCCGGTGCGGAATACCCTTTCAAGATGTGGTTTTTCGGCTATGCCGCGGAAGATAACAACCCCAAGTATCCGGGGGGCGATGCCATCTACCATGCCCGGTCGAAGAACCTGGACGACTGGGAGGTCTACATCGGCGATGGCCGGTGGGATGCGTCCATGGACGCGCGGCGTTTCGTGCCGGTGCTTTATCCCGACCCGGAAGCCTTCGATAACATGGCCAGCGGCGATCCGAGCGTGGTGCGTCATGGCGGGGTGTACTACATGGCCTACTCCGGCGTGCGCTTCGACACACGCCGGGCCGAAGACGGCAAGGACCATCTCTACCTGGAGAATGCAGTCATGGGCGCGTGCTCCAGGGATGGTATCCACTGGACGCGCACGAAAAAGCCCATCATCATGTGGGCGCGGGAGCGCGACGTGCCCTGGGAAATCGTGGACGGGAAGATCCCGCCCTGCCCGAAGGGATATTACGGAGCTTACCACCGGCCCGCGCTCCTCTTCGACGAAGGCAAATGGCGGCTGTGGTTCGACTACATGTACCCGGGCACCTTCGTGAGCATGGGATACGCTGAGAACCAGGGCGACTTCATGGACCCGGGCCAATGGCGCGTGGCGCGGGCGGCCAGGGAGCCCCTCCTGAAAGATTGGCCCAACACGGCGGTGGTTCGTGATGGCGGCACCTATTACGCCGTCAGTGACGCGCCCAACTATCCGCCGGAGATGGGCGGCGACGGGCGGCAACTCACCCTGGCCACCTCGCCGGACGGCATCGGCTGGACCGTGCAGGGGCACCTGCGGCCCAACGGCCCGGCATCGAGCCACGTGCCCGAGGCCCTGGTGATCGACCGCGGCGGTAAGCGGTGGCTCTATATCTTCTACTCCTGGAAGCCCGCCTGCGAGCCCGGCAAGGAATGGGATTTCCGCTACAAGGAAATCCGCTACATGCGGAAAGCGCTGGATTGAAGGCGTTGGCCGTGGGCGGGAAGCACCACCCTCCCCATGCCGCGTGTCCGCCTGACCTGCTACGTGGTGGCGTTGGAGGAGAGGCATGTGGTAGAACGAACGGGTTCCGCGTGATGTCTCCAGCCACGCGATACGCCCCCGACACCGAAGGAAAGCTGTATCATGTTTCGTTGTGTTCTTCTCGTCTCGTTCTTCACCTCGCTCCTGCTGATGTCCTGCGCCATGGCCGCGCCCCCGGGTACCCTGAAGGTGGATAAACTCCGCTGTGAGTATCTCGACAACCCCGTGGGCCTCGACATGCCGGCGCCGCGCCTGGGCTGGATACTGAAGGCTTCGGGTTTTGGCGCGGCCCAGACGGCGTACCGGATCCAAATGGCGGCGTCGCCCGAGGCGCTGGACCGGGGCGATGCGATCTGGGACACGGCCAAGGTCGTTTCGGATCGGTCGATCCAGGTGCCCTACGGGGGACGTCCGCTGGTTTCGCGGGAACGGGTGTACTGGCGCGTGCGGGTGTGGGACCAGGACGACGCGCCCTCGCCCTGGTCCGCACCGGCCTTTTTCGAAATGGGCCTGCTTTCGCCGGCGGACTGGGAGGCCGAGTGGATTACCGAGCCCCCCGCCCCGGCCCCGGCGCCCCTGCCGAACCTGGCGCGGGCCGCCTGGATCTGGCATCCCGACGGCGCGCGGGACGATCAAACCGTCTACTTCCGCGCAAGTTTCCGCCTCCCGGAGGACGCCGCCATAGCGCGGGCCGTGGCGCAGTTCACGGCGGACAACCGGGCCGATCTGTACATCAACGGCAAGGAAGCCGGGCGGGCCGGGACCTGGCAACAACTCAGCCAGTTTACCGTTACGGATTTGGTTCATGCCGGACAAAACACGGTGGCAATCCGCGCGCACAACCAGGGCGCGGCCGCCGGCTTGCTGGCGGCGTTCAAGGTGGAACTGGAGGGCGGCGACTCGGTCTACCTGGGCACGGGACCGGGCTGGCGCGTGACGACGCAGGCGGCGGAGGGCTGGGAGACCAGGGCCGACATCGCGGCGTGGCGCGGCGCCCTGAAGATCGCGGCTTATGGCGCGGCGCCCTGGGGCGCGGTGCCGGTGCGTAACGCCGATCCCCAGCCCGCACCCCTCTTCCGCCGCGATTTCCGTGTCGAGGGCAAGGTGGTCCGTGCGCGGGCCTACGTCTGCGGTCTGGGCTACAACGAGTTCTACCTGAACGGCAAGAAAATCGGCGACCACGTGCTCGATCCCGCGCAGACGGACTACCAGAAGCGGGCTTTCTACGTGGTCCATGACGTGACCGATGCCCTGAAACAGGGAGACAACACCGCGGGGATTTGGCTGGGCGATGGTTGGTTTGACCAGTCCGTCGTGTGGGGCGGCTTCTCCTACGGGCAGCCCTGCACCATCGCGCAGATTGAAATCACCTACGAGGACGGCGTCACCCAGCGGGTCGTTACGGACGGCCGGTGGCGCGTGGGCCAGGGGCCCGTCCGTGGAAACAACATCTACGCGGGCGAAACCTACAACGCCCGGCTGGTAACGCCCGGTTGGGCCAGCCCCGGTTTCGAGGCCGAGGGCTGGCGCGTCGCCGCGGTGCGTCCTTCCCCCACGGAGACCTTGCAGGCCCAACTGCTGCCGCCCATCAAGCGCATCAAGGAGATTCGCCCGGTGGCCATCACGAACCCGGCGTCGGGCGTGTATATCGTGGACATGGGCCAGAACTTCGCGGGCTGGGCGAAATTGCGGATTCGCGGGGAACGGGGCGAGCGTATCCGTATGCGCTTCGCGGAAGCCCTGACGCCCGATGGCCTGTTGGACCCAAGGAGTACGGGGATTTATGCTACCAAGGTGGTCCAGACGGACACCTATTACTGCAAGGGCGGCGGCATGGAGACGTGGGAACCGCGTTTCACCTACCATGGTTTCCGTTACGTGGAATTGACCGGATGTTCAAGAACGCCCGACCTGCGTACCCTCACCGGCGTGGTGGTTCACACGGCGGTGACGCCGGTGGGCCGTTTCACGTGCAGCGATCCGCTGCTCAACCGTATCCACGAAACCGCGCTGTGGACGGAGTGCAGCAATCTCCATGGCATCCCCACGGACTGTCCCCACCGCGAACGTTGCGGTTGGCTGGGCGATGCCCATGTGTCCGCCGAGATGACCATCTTTAATTTCGCCATGGCCCGGTTCTGGACCAAGTACATGCGCGACGTGGAGACCTCGCTCATCGACGGGGTAACGCCGACCTACGTGGCGCCGGGCAAGCGCACCTGCGGCGCGGCCTCTCACGACTGGGCCACGGCGCTTTACCAGGTGCCCTGGTACCTCTACGTTTACTACGGCGACCGCGCGGCCCTGGAGGAGCACTACGCCAGCGGCGCGCGCTGGCTGGAGGAAATCCGAACGAAGCAGCTTGACGACCATCTCATTCTACAGGGACGCGACTGGCATGTGGGCCTGGGCGACTGGTGTCCGCCGGGGGGCAACAGGAACATGCAGGCTCCCGTTCCGCTCACCTCGACGGTCTATGTTTACTACGACCACATGCTCATGGCCCAAATGGCCCGCATTCTTGGGAAACCCGACGACGCCAGGTTCTACGAGGATTTCGCGGCCAGGCAGCGCGAACAATTCAACGCGGCTTTCTATGACGCGGCCAACCACACCTACGGATCGCAAACCGCCAACGCCCTCGCCCTCTACGTGGGCCTCGTGCCCGACGGCGACGCGGCGAAGGTGGCGGAGAGTTTGGCCTACGATGTCCGCGTGACGGCCCAGGGACACCATACCACTGGCATTATGGGCAGCCGCTATCTCTTCGGTGAACTGAGCAGGTACGGCCACGGCGACGAAGCGCTGGGCATTTTGCAACAGCGCGATTACCCGAGCATCGGCTGGCTCTTCGAGCTTGGCGCGACCACCCTGTGGGAATCCTGGGGCCGGGGCGTGGAGCCGGGCGGCGAGATGCCCCGCTACTCCCTCAACCATCCCATGCAGGGCGGCTTTGACGCCTGGTTCTACGACGGCATCTGTGGTATCCGGCCGGACCCCGAGCAACCGGGCTTCAAGCACTTCTTTGTCGAGCCCAGGCTGGTGGGCGACCTGCAATCCGCCAAGGCCGAGTTCGATTCTTCCCACGGGTTGATCCGTTCGTCGTGGAAGCGAAGCACGGACAAGGGTTACTGCGACATCACCGTGCCCGCCAACACGACGGCGACCCTCCTGCTGCCCTGCCGGGACCTGGAGAAAGTGCGCGTGAACGGCCAGGCTCCCGCGCGGGCCAGGGGGGTAAAGGAGGTCACGGCGGAGGGCGGATTGCTGGTGGGCGCGGGCCGGTACCGGGTGCAGTTTCCGCTGGAGTAAGGGGGGGACGAACACGGACCGACACGGACCGACACGGACAAAATCGTGGTTCGGTTGTCCGTGTCGGTCCGTGTTCGTCCCTGCCTTCCGCGGAACTGGCGGCAAACGCCGCCTTATCTCTGCCGAATCTAGCCACCTACCTCCTCGACCGCCAAATCGCCCAACAGGCGAAAGCCTTCGAAGCCGAAGGTGGTTTCACCCTAGCCCATTTTCCGCAGTAAGGAGTTGTTTTCGGGTTAGAACAGCTGTCATTGGTCACGTAAGTCCTTGTCGCGCTTAGCGCGTTTTTCGATTTGACGTGTAGTGCAGACCACCCCCTTGTCCTTGGGCGGATGTTGTGGAATCATGAGTTCACGTTAGAGGTACGTGAACAGATGTTTCTCAGACGCCATCACCGTAAGAAAAAGGATGAGACCTACGCGTATTGGACGCTGGTGGAGTCGGTGCGTACGCCGGCGGGGCCACGCCAGCGGATCGTGGCGACGTTGGGCAAATTGCCGGGCCTGGACGGGGAGGCGCGGATGGGGTGGGAGCATATCCGGGATGTTCTCGATGGTCGGATGCATCACCCTAGAAAAGGCAGTAGCGGTCCGTGCGGCGGCGTCTTGGGCGTCGCACCTGTCAAGAAATATCCGGTCGGCACCGCGCGCTACGTCGGCGCCGGCAACGGATCGGGGTTCGCCGGCGGGGCTTCGCCGAGGATTTTGGCGAAAATCTCGGTGAGTATCATCGGCCAGCGTTGGTGCCAGGTCAACTGCCGCGCAGTTGACTTCACCTCGGAAAGGAAGGCGTTCACGCGGGCCAGAGTGCGCCTGATGTGTTGCGCCTGGGCGTGCATGGGGGTGATGGTGAGCGTGGTTTGCCCGCTGTGGCGGGTTTGTTGCCCCACCCCGTAGACAACAGGGGCCGGCTGGTAATAGCTTCCGCGTGCCGCTTCGG
>JAJRTN010000155.1 GCA_024278275.1 Candidatus Hydrogenedentota bacterium | reverse complement strand
TGTCCGTGAGCTTGTCCAGGTCTTCCGTGCGATTGGGGCGCACGTCGCCCAGGGGGTCGCCCACGGAGCGGCGGGTGATATTGGGTCGTTGGCCGGGTCGCCACCACCCGTTGTGCTGCACCCATCCCCAGATCACACGGTAGTTCTGCGTGATCCATCCCCCTTGTACGAGGGGGGGGCGCACGGTGGCGGGCACGGCCTTCCCACCACTTCCTTCCTTCCTGGCGGCGGGATTGGCAAAGCTCAGGGTGGAAACCAGGCAAAGCATAAGCACCAATGATAATTCACGCATGATGGGGTTCCTTTATTGGTCCGCCGTGGCGGCCGGTATTCCTGTCAACGTGGGGGGTTATTCTCCCACGGCAATGGCCCAATCCGATACATGGGGCAATGGAAGGGCGTGTTCGCCCGGTTTAAGCGTACCGAGATCAATCTCGGCGTAAGCCTGCCTGGTGTCCACGGCCACCCCATGGAGGGGGCGTGGCGCACCTCGGAGATCGGCTCGCAGCGTGTTGGTATTTTCCTGGTAAAAGACAAAGAAGGTATTGTCTTTCGTCTTCAGACACGGGCCATCGGAAAGTGACGGAGCCCGCTCCATGCCAAGCCGGAAGCGGCCGTCCCAGAATTGTTTCGCGGTCCGTAGTTGTTCCGGCTTCGGATAGGGGTAGGGGCTCTTAGTGTAGAAGCCGTAGAACCCGCCGAGGCCGCCCGCCATGGCCTGCCACCAGCGGAGCCGCCGCGTGCCGTCCATGTCCAGCTTGAAACCGTCGCGCAGGTAGGAATGGCGTTCCTCGTAGAAGGACGGGCTGTCGGGGTTGGCCGCAATGTCTTCCACCACCTCCCGGAAATCGGCAGGTCCGCCCCGCGTGGTTGTGAGATCACGACCGCCAAAGCCGGAATAAGAGACCATGTTGTTCCCCGACCCGTCGATCTTGAAGCCCCGCGTGCTGAGCAGGTGGTCCCATCCCATCTTCTGGTGGAGATAGGCGGCCCATCCGTTGCGCCCCTGCGGCGTGGTCCATTCGATGAGGTCGAAACCATAGCCCAGGGTCCAGCCGGGCAGGGGTCCCAGGCGCGCCGCGATGTAGCGCTGAATACGACGGTCCACGGGGCCGTTGATGCCGCCGGGAAGACCGATGGGCGTCCAGCGACGCGACTCGTCGCCCCAGGCCCAGAAGTGCCAGCGCATGCCGCGCGCGTGGGCCCGGACAATCATCTTTTCCAGGATGGCGAAGGTTTCCGGGTCGGGGTTGACGCTCTTGTGTTCGTCGGAGCGCAGCGCGCCCAGTTTCAGCCAGTTATTACAGATATAGGCGAAATTGATCTCGAAGCCGTTGGCCGCCGTGTCGTCCAGCATCCGGTCGATGAGGGCGGGGTCGGCGAGCAGGCGCACATCGTTGTTGAAGATATGTTTGTTCATATAGACATAGAAAAGGTAGCCATGGAGGTCGTCCGCATCCTTTTCCATGATGGCGAATTGGTTACCCACGTGGGTGAGGAAGCCCTTGATCCCGGGATCGGGATTGGGCCTCACGGTGATGGTGCCCCGGTGGCCGTCCAGCTCCGGGTCGTCGCTGGCGGTGGAGAAGGTCCATTTCCCCGTGCGTGTACCGGTAAAGCGGAATTTCCACGTGTCGTTCCCGTCGTAGAACATCTCCGTGGTACGCGAGGCGCCGCTCTTGGCGTGGACGAAAGTCGCCGTCGCCACGAGATCAAAGGGGTTCCCCTCATGGGAGGGATTTTCAAGGGACCACTCAAGATAGGGCGACCACATGGTCACGTTACGGTGTCCCAGGTCCGCCGAACCGGGTTCGTTCGTGCGCCGCAGCCAGAGCGCCGCGTCTTCCTGAAACGTTGCGGGCGGCGTAAAGGTTGTATCGGTGCCATCCAGCACCCGCGAAGGGGCCTCTATTTGGGCACCCGTGGCCGGATCACACCAGGTGAGATCATAGTTGCCCGAAGGAACGGCCTTGATACCGAGGGGTTGCCTGGCATCGAGGCCATAAGCGACATAACCCCGGCCCGGTTCGGCCAGCAAATAGGCCGTGCCGCCGAAGCCCAGTTCGCCGTGGGGCGCCATGCGCTTGTCGCCGGCGGCCTCCAGGAAACGCACCACCGTGCCACAGGCCTCGAGGTCGGCCCGGGAAGGCTTGTCGGGGGCGTCGAAGGTCCAGCCAAGGGCCATGGCGTGAGCGCCGCCGAGCGCAGCCGCCCAGTTTTTCCGTCGCGCTTCGCGCCCAAAGCCGTAGTCCGCGGCTTCGGAAAGGTTCAGGTTGTAGCGGCCCGCCGCCTGCTCCCAGCACGACACCACCCCGGCGTGAAGGGTGTCGGCGTCGGGCCTGTTGTACTGGATGGCGAACTGGTCGATGTTGGGATCGTCGGCGAACTCGCTGAAGTCGAGGCCATCCAGCTTATGCACGGCAATGGGGTGGTTGTGCTCGTCGGCCTCGCGGATAACGCGGGCGATGGCCTTGACGCGCGCGGGCGAAAAGCGCTCCTGGTACTCCTCGGCCACGCACCAGATGAGATTGCGGTGGTGGTCGAAGCGCTTCACGATGGTCTGGAGAAAGGTCCGCTCGGCGTCCCCCACCGTGTCGCCCGTGTCCCAGATGGAGGCGCTGTCGTCGTAGAGAAAGAGATAGATGACAATACCCGCGTCATCCATGGCGCGAAACCAGCCTTCCCACTGCTGGAGAATGTCCTCGTCCAGCCCCCTGGCGGGATCGCTGTCCACGAAGGGGTTGTGCGTGGCGTCACCATCGCCGCCGTGGGAGCGGACGGCCTGGATATAGAGGCAATTCGCCCCGGTACCGGCCATTTTTTCGATGATAGCCCGCTGATCGCCGTCGCGCGTGCCGTCCGCCCGCCGGCTTCCCCGGTAAAGAAAGTCCTCGGGGTCGCCGGGGCCGCACATGATGAAGGGGGTCGGACCGTCCGCGTCGTTGCGGGCCAGCCACGCGGGGTTCCCGGGGGCCACGATGACCTGGTCCGTCATGGGCGCGTCCTTCGCGGCCTGCATGAGGAGGCGGAATACCTCGTTGAGGGGATGGGGCCGACTGGGCCGGTTGCCCAGGGTGGTGTCGTTCCACGCGATGACCATGTCGAGACCGGGCAGGGCCGCCATGCCGCGCATACCGTTCTTGTGGCCCAGGGCGGTGAACACATCGACGGGCGCGTCCGGCCAGAAGCGCCGGCCGTCGCGATTAACGCCGTTAAGCCACCAGGCCCAGCTATAGCCGCCATGGTGGTCGCCTTGATTGTCCGGCACCTGCAGGGAACCGATGGACCGTTGGCCGTCAAGCATGGCCGCCTGTACGCCTTGCGTGCGGGGGATGCTGTTCGGGAGGGGACTGGTCACCGCGCGACGCACCACCTCGGCGGGCAGCACCTGGCGGCCGTTCCAATTACCATGGTTGAGATAGAGCCAGTCAAAACGCGCGAAGTCACGGGGAGAAACCCCCAGGCGGCCGGGTCGGTCCTTTACGCCAAAGGCAAGCAGCGTGGGATTGTCCTCGCATTGAAGAATGTCCGTCAGCCGCCTGTGAAGCACCACGCGATCCACGTTTTTCCACGTAGCGCCGTAGACCTTGTGGAACAGGGTATCGACAAAAAGCGCCATCTGCCAGTCGTTGTAGTCAAAGGCCGTGCCCGGACGCTCCGCCACGCCATAGCAGGAAGTTTGGTTGCCCATGTGGGCGAAGGTGATCTCCCGGTCCTTGTGGTCCAAGTCCGGGTTCAGGGCCTTCAATTCCGGCACGTACCGCGCCACGGGCGTGTTCACCGACGGCAACAGGCCCTCCTGCACGGCGAGGAAAAGCAGTGTGGTGTACCACGGCTTGGCCGAAGACGCCACATCGCCCCGCGCGGTGGGATCACCCCACTGAAAGACCATCTGGCCGTGCCGGACGATGCAACCCCGTCCTCCCAGGTACGCCGCCGCCTGCTGAAGCAGCGCCGCATCGAGTCCCACCGATTCCGGCGTGGCCTGAGGCCAATGTTCACCGGGAAATCGTGGCGCGGCCGCTGCGGACCACGGAACGATACCCAAAAACAGGACGGCTAATGTAAGAACACCCTTCATGCGAAACCTCCCTGCCACCGTTGGTTCAAGCACCCCCACACCCAAGAATAACCCCATACATCCTTCTATATCCACGAACCGCCGAATGGGTTCCATGGGGGGAACCGTTTATGGCCAATGCCCCACGCCAGGGAGAAGAGCCCTCCCCGAGGGGAACCCCCTTCGGCCAGGCGGGCGCGTGTCCCTGCCCCATCCGCCTGGCACCGGCTGGTTCGTGCGTTCCGTGAACCGCCATGCCCGTGAGAACGGCCCCGATTTGTGACGCGTGCCCTACCCAAGATACACTCCGTCACCGTGGACCAGGAAGCCGAGGCGGTCGCGAAAGGAAAATGAATGCCTATCAGTCCCCCCCCCAACATCCTGCTGATTCAGGCGGATCAACACCGTTTTGACTGTTTGAGCGTAAACGGGCACCCCCTGGTGAAGACACCGAACCTGGACCGCCTGGCGGCGGAGGGGGTGAACTTCACCCGGGCCTTCACGGCCATCCCCATTTGCGTACCCGCCCGGAATTCGCTGATGAATGGCCGGTGGCCCCATCAACATCTCGCCATCGCCAATTGGGATACGGAGGCACCCAGACCCGCCCTCGATGACCTGCCGGTCTTCAGCCGCCGCCTGCGCGATGGGGGTTACTACTTGGGCTACGTGGGCGAATGGCACGTCCATCCCGACAAGTCTCCCACGGACTACGGCTTCCACGAATACGTGCCGGGAACGGACTATGTTGCCTGGCGCAAGGGGAAAGGACTGTCACCGCGTCCCTCCGAGAACGGTCTCTTTGGCGAGTGCGACCCTCATATCACCCCCGGGCAAAGCCGGTTGGCCTGGGGCGCGGATCATGTTTTACGCATGTTGACGGCGCACGGGAAAGATGCCCCCCCCTTCTTTATTCGCTGGGACCCCAGTGAACCCCATCTGCCAAACGTGGTTCCCGAACCCTATTGCAGCCTCCACGACCCCGGCGACATCCCCCCATGGCCGAGTTTTCCCGACCCGATGGTGGGAAAACCCTACATGCAGGCCCAACAGCGCCGGACCTGGAAGCTCGATGATTGGACCTGGAAGGACTGGGCCCCCATCGTGGCCCGGTACCTGGGTGAAATCACACTGCTCGACGCGCAGGTCGGCCGCATTCTCGACGCGCTGGACGATCTCCGCCTGGCGGATTCCACGCTGGTCATTTACACGGCCGACCACGGTGACCTCTGCGGCGGCCACGGCATGATTGACAAGCACTATGTCATGTACGACGACGTGGTCCATATTCCCCTCGTGGCCCGTTGGCCGGGGCATATCAAAGCGGGACGACGCTGCGATGCCTTCATCTCCACCAGTATCGACCTGGGCCCGACCTTCTGCCATGTGGCCGGGGTGGACATTCCCGACACCTTCCAGGGGACGAGCCTCCGGCCCCTGCTGGAAGGGGCGGAGACAAACGGGCGTTCCGATATCTATTCGACCTACCACGGCAACCAGTTCGGCCTCTACAGCCAGCGCATGGTTCGCGACCATCGCTGGAAATACATTTGGAACGCCACCGCCGAGGACGAACTTTACGACCTGCAAAGCGATCCCGGAGAGGTGCATAACCTGGCAACCAACCCTGAATGCGCCGGGGAACTCGCGCGGCTCCGCCGCCGACTCGTCGCGTGGATGGACGAAACCGGCGATCCCCTGTTGAACGGCTGGATACGTCCACAACTTCTTGAAGGACTGAAGATATAACAGCCCTTTACCCGTGAAGCTCTGCACAAAGGGACACGAATACGTGTTTGCCCCTCCCTTTCGAGGGGATGACGGTTGGTCGAGGCACGGACGGCTGTTGTGATTCCCGGCTCCGGTCACGCCGGACCCGGCAGACGTGCTACGCCCCGATGGTGCGGAAGAAGGGCGGTTCCCGATAGGGGATTACACGAAGCTCCAGGAAACGCGCCTGGAGGAAATCCGCGAGGACGGTCACGGCGGGCAGTTCCGTGCCGGCGTGGCCCGCGTCGATAACGCACAGGCCCCGCTCCAGGGCGTCCAGGGCGTCGTGGTATTTCACGTCGCCCGTAACGCACACATCGAGGTCGAAGGGCAGGCGCCCCAATTCACCTCCACCGGAGCCGCCGATGGCCGCCACCGTCGTCACCTGCTTGTTGTCGCGTCCCACCATGCGCACATTATCCAGCGCCAGGGATTGCCGAACGTGATCGGCGAAAGCGTCCAGTGTCATGGGTTCTTCGAGCACCCCACGGAGCACGAGGCCGACGGCGGCGTCGCGGTTTTCCACGGGGTAGATGTCGTAGGCAGGCTCCTCGTAGGGGTGGGTGGCGTGGAGCGCCTGGAGCACGGGGCCGAGACGCGGCTTGGGAACCAGGGTCTCAAAGCGGCGCTCCGGTTCTTCACTCAGCCGTCCCTTCTCGCCGCAAAAGGGATGGGTCTTCTCGCCCGGCAGGAAGGTGCCCACACCTTCACCGCTGAAGGTGCATTGGGAGTAATGGCCGATAACGCCCGCCCCGGCCGCGCACACCGCCTCGCGCAGGGCCGCCAGGTGTGTCTCAGGCACGAAGGTGACCAGCTTGACCTGGCCGGCATGTTTCACCGGAAGCAGGGGGGATACATTGTGCAGCCCCAGCTTTTCCGCCAGGATATGGTTCACCCCGCCGGGTACCACGTCGAGGTTGGTGTGGGCGCTGTAACAGGCCATGCCCGCCCGGACGATGTCGAGGCAGAGCTTTGTTTGCGCCACGTCGGTGCGGAGCGTTTTCAGGGGAGAAAAAATCAGGGGATGATGGGACACGATCATTTCCGCTTCGGCTTCCCGGGCCGCCTGAAAAGCCGCGCGCGTTATGGTGAGACAGGTGATAACGCAGGTTACGGGGGAGGCGGGATTCCCGATGCTCAAGCCCACCGGATCCCAGTCGTAGGCGTATTGCCGGGGTGCCCAGGATTCGATGGCATCGGCAATGTGGCGAACGGTAGGGGGTTTCATCGGCCATGCTCCTCGCGCCACGCCCGCGACCAGGCCACGGCCTGGCGAATGCCTTGGGGCAACGGTGTTTTCGGATTGTATCCGAGGACGGCGCGGGCCTTGCCGATGTTTGCCACGTAGTGGGTCACCTCGCCTACCTGGGATGGTTCTATGGTCATATTGGGTTCCACGCCGAGTGCTTCGCCGATATAGCGGGCCATGTCCACCAGGCTGTGTCCCTGGCCGTAGGCGAGATTGATGGTGTGGTTCGTGTCTTTTCCTTCCAGCAGGACATCGATTCCCCGTCGAATACCGGCCACACAGTCATCGACATAGGTAAAATCGAGTACCTTGGATTCGCCGAAAACGGTGATGGGTTCCCCCGCGGCCACGCGCTGGATGAACAGGGGAATCACCCGCTCCATGCGGTCGATGTCGTTGTCGTAGCGACCGTAGACATTGCTGAAGCGGAACACGATGTATGGCATGCCATAGCATTGGGCGTAGGAGTAGACGAAGGCTTCCCCCGCGATCTTGCTGGCGCTGTAGGGGCTTTCGGTAAACGCGAAGTCCGCGTGGGATTCCTCGGTGATGTAGCGGTGGATATCGCCGTAAACCTCGCGGGAGCTGCTGAAAATAATGGGAAGTTTGTTGTGCCGGCAGTATTCCAGCACGTTGTGGATCATGGTCACGTTTTCGAGGGCCATGTCAGGGCGTCGCACGAGTTCATGCACCTTCGCGTGGGCGGCGAGGTGGACAACCACGTCGATCTGCTCAGGATAGGGAACGTGGCCGATACCCTGGTCAAAGTCCCGGTAAGGCGTACTCAGATCCTGCAAAAGGGTCTCGATTCGGGAGGTCCACGTGTTGGGGCGGCGGTCCACGCCAAAAACGAAATGCCCTTCATCGAGCAGGCGCAGCCCGAGATTGGTGCCGATTTGTCCGCTTGAACCGGTAATAAGTACGCGCATGATGATCCGGTGCTCCTGTCTTTCCACGTATCTTACCGCTCCGCCGGGGACGGCGGCAAAAGTCCGATATTGCGGGGGGTGTGACACGGGCGGATCTTGCGATTTCTGGTTCCGCCTTGGCCGGGTCAGGCTCCCTTGCATTAGCGGTTTTTGCAGGGCGTGAACGGTGGCGGTTGGACGAACACCCATGTTCGCCGGCCCCTATTCCCCCGTGTCCGGTTCTTCCGTCAGCCCGATGGGTGCGTCACGTCCCCGGGCCAGCTTTCGTTTGATGCGCGCAAGGCGGAATTGAAGGGCCGACACGGCTTCTTCGGGAAGAGGCGCGGGGCGGCCGAGGGCACGTTGTGTGTGGTATTGTTGGAGCCCCTCTTCGCAGAGACGACACGCCTCGCCCAGGTCACGTGTACGGTGTTCATGGAGTTTGGCCAGCTCCAGCCGGGCCGTGATGTCCCGGGGGAATTCGCGCAAAAGACGTTCAAAAGCGTTCCGCATGTCTTCCCACTGCCGCAGGCGCTTGTGCGCCATCCCCAGCATTTCCAGGCATTCCCGCCGGAGCGTATCGCCCTCGCCTGAATCCAGGAAACGCCGTCCATGGGTCACCACTTCCGCGTAATTTTTTTGCCGGAAGTGCATGCGCACCCGGGAGAGCCGGTCTTCGGCGTGGTCGAAACCATTCGGCGTGGTGAGGCACCGGGAGATCCAGCCCGTCAGCGATACCAGGGAGAGGATGTCCATCTGGTGGTGATAGAAACCCCCTTCCAGGGAGCGCGCGTCGCGGGAGGAAAGATAATCGAAGTATATCCGGGGGATAAGATGCCCCGGCACATCACCCACGCGACGCACACCCAGCACCTCGCGTTCGATATTGCCCAGGCTGCAATCCTGAAGCCGGCGCCGCCAGAAACGCCGTGCCGCGTGGACCAGGTCGTAATGCGACAGCCCGTCAAAGGAACAAGAAATACGGTTCTGAATGAAGCGGGTCCGCAGCAGGGGCAGGTCGAAACTCTTCCCGTTGTAACTCACCACCGTGTGGAAATCGCGGGCCAGTTCCCCCAGAAACCGCAGCATGGGCTCCTCATCGTCGTAATCGCGCATGAAACACTGATCGAGCCGAAACCCGTCCCCGTGGAAGTAGCCCACGCCGATGAGGAACGCCACCGTGCCCGCACCGCCGGCCAGCCCCGTGGTTTCCGTGTCGATGAAGAGCGCCTTGCGGGGATCGAAACCGTCCAGCTCCGAATCGCTCGCGGAGAAGGCGATCTCCCGGGCATTGCTCTCCAGGGCCGCCCCCAGCGACACCACGCCCTGGGCATAATCGAGCGGATAGTCCCTGCGCACCAGGAAGAAGGCTCCTTCCTCGGACTTACCCACCACTTCTCCACGCAAAACGCGGTCGATCTCATACGCCCCCGTGGCCGCCTTGTCGTACTCGACGACCCGCTCCCGCGACAGGTCGGCGCCCGTCATGAGCCCGAGTTTCGCTCGAAGGCTGTCCAGCGCCGGGGATTTCTCCGGGCCGGGCCGGGCGGGTGCGTTCCCGGTTTTCTTCGACGGAGGCGACGAAGGCGCGGTAATTTCCGCCCCTGTTTTCAGGCCCAGTTGCGCCGAAAGCGCTTTCAGTTTGTCCGCCTTGCTCGACATGGCTTCTATTGTCGCACGAATCCGGCTTTCAGCCCAATTCCCGCCCGGCTCGACCACCCGGCGGGTGTGCTTCAGCGCACCACCCCCCGTCTCCGCGCCGCTTCACGGTGCTTGGGAACAGCACCCTCCCCTTTGCTGCTTTCCCTCGGAGGATCGTGGGAACGAGCGGAAGAACTTCATGCCTCTTGACACATCTTGCCGCAACCATGTACAGTTACTTCGGATCTGAAACACGGGAAGTCCGTGCGGTAGGATCCTCCAGGGCCTTCGGGCCCCTTTTTTTCTCATATCATAACAATACCTTCCGGGTGCTTGTTTGTCGCATGTCTGCAGAGAACCGGGCTTAATCGTTTGAAGTAAGCGTTTCCCCCCTGTTTCTTCATATAGGAACAGGGCTGCAGATGTTGCTTGAGCAAGTAGACGGCACAATCCGCTGTCTGAATGTAGTAGGAATAACGGGAATCACGAGGAACGGGATCCTCGATGATGACACGAATTGGTTCGTCCTTGTGGGTTCGTGCGCCATCTTTTAGCTTGATGGTGAGAGGATTGCTTACACGCATCTTTTCGAGATAGCGCTTTAATCTCAAGCCATCGGTGGCATCGGGAAACACAATTCCACAGTCATCAGAATTCTTTGGGCCGGGAAAATTCTGATAGCGGATTGTGTTTTCAAATCGCTGGAATAGCGTATACCAGGCTCTGCGAAACACTTCGACCTTATCTTGGATGCAGCCACGGTCTTTATCCACTACCACGTTGATCAGGCTGATATCCGACAATGTGGATATCTCATCAGCATATCCTCTGAGAATCGCAAGCCGCTCGTGCTTCTTCAGGTTCTGAAGATTGGGCGACAACCGGGAAGGCTTGCTGATCATCTCGGCAGCGTGGAGTTCTTCGTCTAGGTAAACCCCGAATCTACGCTTTATTCTGTGACGAAACTGTATGAGTTGAGACACTCTTGTCCAAGATAGCTTTCTGAAACTTTGAGCTTGACTACGCCCTCCGTCGGTGTTGAAAAATGGTCGCACTCTAACTAACGGCCACCAACACCAACAGGAGGGCAATCTCATGGTACGGACCGCCAGTCTCTTC
>JAJRTN010000015.1 GCA_024278275.1 Candidatus Hydrogenedentota bacterium | reverse complement strand
GAAGAGACTGGCGGTCCGTACCATGAGATTGCCCTCCTGTTGGTGTTGGTGGCCGTTAGTTAGAGTGCGACCATTTTTCAACACCGACGGAGGGCGTAGTCAAGCTCAAAGTTTCAGAAAGCTATCTTGGACAAGAGTGTTGTTGTAAAATACGCAGTACACGCGACGCATCGCCGATGGCTTGTCACGGGCGGCACGGCCGTCTGGCGGGTTTTGACGTGCCAACCAGGGGAGCACCATGCAGGATATCCGGGAATTCACCAATCGTATCAGCGACATCAGCGGGGGGTTCCGCCAGGCCCAAATCCTTTTCGTTGCCACGGAGGCGGATCTCTTTTCCCTGCTGGAGGAATCGCCCAAATACGCCGGGGAGGTGGCCGAAGCACGAGGATGGGACGCGCGGGGCACGCGCATGCTTCTCGACGGCCTGGTTGCCCTCGGCCTGGTTGAAAAGACCGGCGGCCAATACCGGAACCGTGAAATCGCGTCGGTGTGCCTGGTGCCCGGCCGGGATGCCTACCAGGGCAACATCATCCGCCACACCCGAAGCGGCTGGGCCACGTGGGAACGGTTGGAGGAAAGCGTGCGGACGGGCACGGGCGTGCCCCGGGAAGGCGGGGAGCGGTCGCCCGATGAGCTGCGCGACTTCATCCTGGGCATGCGCAACATCGGGCTGCTGAGCGCGCGGGATGTGCTGGGCGCCCTTGATCTTTCCCGCTACCGGCATGTACTCGACGTGGGCGGCGGCCCGGGCACCTACGCCATTGCTTTCCTCAAGGCGCACCCCGGGATGAAGGCCACCCTGTTCGACCTGCCCGATGTGATCGCGATCGCGCGCGAGCAGGTCGCGGCGGCGGGCCTGCTTGAGCGGTTTAGCTTTTTGCCCGGAAACTACGACACGGATTCGCTGGGGACGGGATACGACCTGGTTTTCGTGTCCAACATTATCCACAGCCTGGGTGAAGAAAGGAATCGCGCGTTGGCGCGGAAATGTCACGCCGCGCTGGCCCCGGGCGGTACACTGGTCATCAAGGATTTTCTTGTCGATGAGGAACGGACCGGGCCGTCTTTCAGCCTGATCTTCGCGCTGCACATGCTGATCCATGCGGGCGAGGGCGATACCTACACCGCTTCCCAAGTGGCCGACTGGACCCGCGCAGCGGGTTTTGGCGAGGGCCGTCTCATCTCGATAACGCCTCAGACGCGGCTCTGGGTGACGGAAAAGGAGGCATAGCCATCGTGCGCATCATCGTTGCCAAGCCCCGTGGTTTTTGCGCGGGCGTTGAACGGGCCATCAAGTGCGTGGAACGCGCCCTGGAACAATACGGCGCCCCCGTGTACGTGCTCAACAACATTGTCCACAACGCCCACGTGGTGAACGAGTTGCGCGGGAAAGGCGCGGTCTTTGTGCGTGATATCCAGGAGGTTCCCGAGGGAGGGCACCTCCTCTTCAGTGCCCACGGGGTGGGGCCCGAACGCTGGGAGAAGGCCCGTAACCGCCATCTCCAGGTAATCGACGCCACGTGCCCGTTGGTGGAAAAGGTTCACAACGAGGCGCGCCGCTTCGCCCAAAAGGGCCATACCATCGTTCTCATCGGAGAAGCGGGACATGATGAAACGGTGGGCACCATGGGATGGGCGCCGGAGAATATCGTGCTTATCCAGAGCCGGGAAGACGCGGCGTGCCTGGAGGTGCCGGACCCGGATCACCTGTCCTATATCACCCAGACGACGCTGAGCGTGGATGACTGCCGCGAGATTCTGGAGGTGCTGCGCGGCCGCTTTCCCAACATGCAGGGGCCGCCCAGGGAAGACATCTGCTATGCCACCTCGAATCGGCAGGCCGCCATCAGCGCCCTCACGCCGGAAGCCGATCTGATCCTTGTCGTGGGCGACACGGAAAGCGCCAACTCGGCGCGCCTGGCCGCCATCGCACGGTCCAGGGGAAAACCGGCACACCTCATTCCCGATGCGGGCGCCATCGACGAATCGTGGTTCTCGGGGGTGGAGACGGTGCTGCTCAGCAGCGGCGCGTCCGTGCCTGAAAAACTCGTCCAAGGCGTGATCAGGTATCTCCAGGCCCGTGGTGAATGCACCGTGGAAGAACGGAGCCTGGTCACGGAAGATGTCCACTTCCGCCTTCCCACCGCGGTGGCGTAGCCTTGCGCCCCTTTTCCCGGCGCGCCGTCATGATTGGCGGATTTTCGCCTTCGCGGGAATGAGAGGGCCGGGGAATGGGGCGGAGCCCGCGGGAAGAGCCGCGGAACAGGACAGGCGCCGCCGGGACGGCGGGAAACGCATTTCCACGGAGGACCATGGAAACGAATAGAGAAGTCCGCTCCTTGCGTCCGGGAGGCGAGGCCCACGGCGGCGTTCTGCCTCCATGGAGCCCTGGCTTTCGCGCCGCCGCCTTTTTCGTGGCCGGGGCCTTTATCGCGGCCCATGTTTTTTTTCTTTTCCTGGGCCTTCGGTACGACCGGGGGGCGGTCGAACATCTCATTCAGTTTCTTGACCCGGTCCTCCTCCGGACAAAGCTGCTCCAGAGCCTCTGGTACCTCCACATTCAGCCGCCTTTAATGAACCTTTTCACCGGCCTCGTCCTCAAGATCACGCCGGAGTCACCGGTCCTGTTTCACGCGATCTTTCTGTGCACCGGGCTGGTTTTCTGCCTCGCGCTCCTGGCGCTCCAGGTGCGCCTGGGCGTTCGTCCCCTGTTGGCCGCCCCCCTCAGTCTGCTCTTCGCCCTCAGTCCCGCCTTCATACTCTTCGAGCACTTTCTTCTCTACACCTTCCCCTGCGCGGCCCTGCTGACCCTCGCCGCTCTTGCCTTGCATTGCCTGTTGCGTGACGGACGCACGGCGCCCTTGGTGCTGTTCTTCACGTGTCTCTTCCTGCTCTGCGGCACGCGCAGCCTCTTTCACCTGGGTTGGTTCGTGTTCCTTTATGGGGCCCTTGTCGCCGTGGGACGAGGCCGGCGCCGGCGCATCATCCTCGCGGGGCTGGTTCCCCTGGTGCTGCTCACGGGCGTTTATGCGAAAAACGCCGTGCTTTTCGGCGAGTTCACCCTATGCACTTTCGTTGAAAAGAACCTCTGGATTAACACCGTTGGCAACATGGGCGACGAAAAGGATCTGCTTATCGCCGACGGCACGCTGACCCCCTATTCCGCGGTAAACCGCTGGGCCTCGCTGGATGCTTTCCCGCCCGAATTCAAGGTCGTGCCCGAACGCTTCGCCCACGTGCCCGTCCTCACCATGACCCACCAATTCAACGGCGATGTGAACTATAACCATTTCGGTAATATCGCCCTCTGCAACGCCTACGGCCGCGACGCCCGCTGGGTGCTGCTCCACCGCCCCCGCGCTTTTCTCCATGCCGCCGCCCTGTCCGCCTACCGCTACTTTCTGCCCGGCAGCACCCTGCCTGTCTCACCGGCGAACCAGGTCGTGCTTCGACCCTTTATAAAAACCTATGACCTCCTGTGGTATGGAAGACTGCCGGAACGTCTGCCCTTCATTACGAAATTCCGTGCCCGTACCGGCCACGCGCCCCGCCTGTTTCTAATCCTGGCCCTGCCCCTGCTGTGGTGTTACGGGGTTTGGCGTGCCTGTTTTGACCGCGCCACGCTCGACCGCGCGACCCGCATCACCCTGGGCTTTATGTGCCTCAACATCTTCATGGTCTTCGTGTTGGGCTGTATTTTCGATTTCAACGAAACCGCCCGCTACCGCTTCCTCACCGACGCCTTTTCGCTGACGCTGCTGGGAGTCGCCGCCGAATCACTCCTGGAGAGGGCACGGCCCCGTAAAACTATAGGGTAAAATCCAGGGTACAGGCTGCTGGTGTAGTATATTTCTTCTTCCTTTCCTGTAGTTTCTTCCTGGGTTTCCCAGGTTTTCGGGCTTATTCTTGGTCACGCTATACATCCATCTCCCCGCGCCGGGGTTCACGGCCACAGAGGGCATCGGTGTAGCCCATGCAAAAATCGTGGCGGAGAATACGGGGGTAAAGGCGCCCGAACATGCGGGATTTTTCGTCGGCCCGTGTGCAGGCCCGGATGTAAAGGGGCATGACCAGCGACCGTAGTCCTTCGCATCGCCGTTTCTTGTTCACGCCGAAGCGTTCGAGGAGGGTCGTGTCCCCGGTTCGCTGTACGAGTGCGTGAAGGGAGTACCCCTTGGCGTACTGGCGTCGTCGTTCCTGCTCGAAACTGGTGGGCACGAACACGTAGGCCCGTGCCTTGGGGGCGTAGAATCCCTGGGCCTTCTGCCGGCACAGGCGCCACGCCAGTTCGGCGTCGCTGAACTGGGCGAATTGAAAGGACTCGTCAAAACCACCGGCGTCGAGGAACATCTGCCGAGACAGGCTCATGTTGGCACGGCGCCAGGTGAGATAGGGCAGCGGCCGCTGCTCGGAGAAGTCGATGCCGGGGTCGGGCATGAACCAGCGGTTGAATGAACCGGTTTCCATTTGTGGATGGGGGGAGACGGAACCCACGATGGCCACTTTATCGCCGTATCGCTCCTGTGCCCGCACATGGCGTTCGATCAGGTTGGGACTGGCAAAGAGCTTGCTGTCCAGGAACAGGAGCCACCGTCCTTCGGCTTCGCGGGCGCCCAGGTTTCGCCCCGCCGGTGTGCCGCCTGTTTCAAGGCGAATGCAGCGCGTCCGGACCGGCGCTCCCTCGGCATAGCGGGAAATGAGATCGAAGGTATCGTCGGTGCTGCCCGCATCGATGATCACCACCTCGAAGCGCGCTGCGGGGAAGCTTTGCTGCTCAAGGTGGGCAAGACACGTGAGTAGGCCCTCGCGCCGGTTTCTTGTCGAAATGACAACACTCACGTCCACCAGAGCGGATCCTTTCAACCCGGGCTATCGGCATCGCCCCACCTGCGGCAAAACGCATGGAACCCATGCGGTTGCTTTCCTTAGCATAGAAGGCTTCACTCAATTGTGCAAGTTCTGCGTCTTCGTGGCTTGATGCGCGTTTCGCGGGGTGCTACCATGCTGCCAGGTGATTCCCATCTTGAGGAACCCGGAAGCAACGGGGATTTCCCCGGACATGCCATGGTGTCGACATGCTGAAGTGGACGCGACAGAAGGGTTCGGACAAGCCATCCACGCGGGAGCGACCCGCGGCGGCGCAGCGGGCCGTGCGGACCGCGCAACCGGGCGCCGTTGCGGACAAGGCCCCGGCGCTCCCGGCATCCCTTTCTCAGCTTCTTCTGCGGGAGGGTAAGGCCACCCAGGCCCAAATGGATTCGGCCTTGGCGAAGCAGCGGGAGACGGGGGCGTTTCTGGGCGAAATCCTCATCGAGGAGCAGGTGCTGGATGAGCAGTCGCTCATTTCTTTTCTCGCCAAACATTGCCGGATTCCCCATCTCAGTTTGTTGGATTACCTGATCGAACCGAAGATTCTCAAACTGGTTCCCCGCGAGATCTGCCTGAAGTATCGGCTTCTGCCCATAGACCAATTGGGGCGCAATCTTACCCTGGCCATGGTCAACCCCCTCGACCGGGAAGCCCTGGACGCGGTTCGGGCGGTGTGTCCAGATCTTCGTATCAAGCCGATACTTTGCGCCTTCAAGCACTTTGATATCGTGACGAAACGTCTTTACGAGACGGAAGAGGATCGGAAGGAAGCGCCCCTATCCGCAACATCTTTCGGGTTAAAGACCATCAAAGCGGCATCGGCGCCGGAAGCGCCCCCTAAGGCCGAACCCGTTCCGGCTCCGACCGAAGAACAGGCCAGGCAGGCCGAGGAAGCACCCGACACGCCGCCGCCGCCACTTCCCACACCACCGCCGCCACCGCCACCGCCGCCCGTGGGGCTTCCCGAGGATGAAGGCGCGGTCGAGCGGGACGCGCTTATCGACAATGTCTTCGCGGGGGATCGCAAAGAAGATGACGGCGCGTCTTCGTCGCTTATGAATGAAGTAACGAATGTCATGGTGAACAGCATGCGCGATACCTACGAGATCCTCGCGCGGCGCATGGAGCTGTTCCGGGGCGTGGGTCCCGAGGACGTGGCCAAGATCTTCTCGCGCGGGATCACGACGGAATACGAAGCCGGAAAGGTCATTTTCGAGGCCGGCGACCCCGGCGACCAACTGTATGTGATTCTTGGCGGCGAAATACTTATCCACGACGGGGACCGGGAAATTGCCCGCCTGAATCGGGGGGACATGTTCGGGGAAATGGCCCTGGCGGAGAACGCGCCCCGGAGTGCCGGCGCCAGGGCACTTACCGATGCCAGCCTGCTCGCGCTCAGTTGGGACGTGATAAATCACGTCATACCGCCCGAAGTTTCCCTCAAGTTGCTGGTCAATATCCTTATCACCCTGAGCGACCGTCTCCGCCGTGCCAACCGGCAGTAAGCCCCGGCATGGCCGGAACGGTCCGATCCCCACCACCGCTTTCCCGGGACGGAGCTAAAAGCGCTTGACACGGACGTGGCAGTAGGGCTTCCTGCCGGTCTTCCTGTAGTAATCCTGGTGGTACTCCTCGGCGGGCCAGAAGGTGTTCGCTTTCACGACCTCCGTGGCCACGTCGAAGCCCTTCGCCTTGAGCAGGGCAATCAGTTTTTCGGTGATGGCCTTTTGCTCGTCGTCGAGGTAGAACACGGCCGAGCGGTATTGAGCGCCCACGTCCGGGCCCTGCCGGTTTACCTGGGTGGGGTCATGAATCTCGAAAAAGAGCTTGGCAAGCGTTTCGAAGTCCGTTTTTTCCGGGTCGTAAACCACTTCCAGCGCTTCGGCATGGCCTGTGTTCGTGTTGCATACCTGCTCGTAGGTCGGCCGATCAATCTTCCCGCCCGTATACCCCACGGTGGTGGAGACAACGCCCGGCGCGCCGTCGAAGAAATGCTCCACGCCCCAGAAACAACCGCCCGCGAAAAGGGCCCTTTTCGTGCCGTCATGGGGCACGAAGTTCAGGGAAATGGAATTCACGCAGTGGCGCGTACTTTTGTCCGTGAACCCCTCGCCCCGGAAAACATGGCCCAGGTGTCCGCCGCATCGGGCGCAGACAATCTCCGTCCGCCGCCCATCCGCGTCCGGCACCTCGCGCACCGCCCCGGGGATGGTGTCGTCGAAACTGGGCCATCCCGAACCGGACTTGAACTTGGCTTCACTGTCGAAGAGGGCCAGTCCACATTGTTTGCAGGTGTATACACCCGACCTGTAGAAATCATCGTACCGGCCGGTGAACGCCCTTTCCGTGCCCTT
Source organism: Candidatus Hydrogenedentota bacterium (assembly GCA_024278275.1). Classification (GTDB taxonomy): domain Bacteria; phylum Hydrogenedentota; class Hydrogenedentia; order Hydrogenedentales; family JAJRTN01; genus JAJRTN01. The sequence goes on along the minus strand of JAJRTN010000015.1, from coordinate 17,257 downwards.
CTCCAGTATGACTCGGGCTTCTTCCGGGGTCAGTTGGTTGTAGGTCATGGCGGTCACTTTCTCCGTATCATAGGGATTGCAGCCCACTATGGCGACGAGCAACAACATCATGGGTATTCGCGGCATTGTATGCTTCCTTTCACTCCCCCCGGTTTGTATGAAACACGCCCGTACCTGCTTTGGATTCCCAGGGCGGGCACGTAAGCCATGTTTCCGGGGAAAAACCGCCCTTCCCTTGCACCAGGGCGCGCCGTGCCCCTATGCTTGAAACACGATTTGCAGTGGGAGAACCAGGCGTGCGTGTGTGTATTCTGGCCCGGCCGTGTCCGGGAAGTTGGGTGGATCATTACATCGCGGCCTTTCGGCGGCATTACGACACGCTCGTCGTCGGTCCCCGCCCCGATGCCGCGGCGCTCACGGACTGGGGTCGCGCCGGCCAGGAGGATTCCTGTCAGAAGGTGGACGTGGCTTGTGATTTCACCCGGCCCTTCGACCTGCCCGCCCTGTTTCCGAGCGGTTGGCAACCCGACCTGGTGGTGGGGATCTCCGGTTTGGGGGGGGCGCCGCTGTACCAGCGGGTTGCCGCGCTTACCTGCCCCACCGCCTACATCACCGTGGATACCTGGCAGTGTCTTTATGACTATGGTGAAGCGCGGGGCTATGATTTCGTCTTCGCGGCGCAACGGGAGTTCATTCCACGCCTCCGGGCCACCGGTTCCCATCGCGTGCATTGGCTGCCCCTGGCCTGCGCGCCGGAGGCCCACTACCCGGTGGCGTGCGCGCCCACCCACGACATCGCTTTCGCCGGCTCCACTGCCAGGCCCGTGTACCGTACCCGGCGCGCTTTGCTCGATGCCCTGTCCGGGCACTTCTCCCTGCTGGAACGCGGGGGCGTCTTCGGCGAGGAGCTGGCAACCACCTTCGCCCGGGGACGGATCGCCTTCAACCATTGTGCCGTGCGGGAGGTGAACATGCGGATTTTCGAGGTCCTGGGCATGGGGCGCCCCCTGTTGACCAATGCCGAATCCGCCGCAAACGGACTGCTGGACTTGTTCGGGGAGGGGGTCCATCTTACCGTGTATGACTCGGAGAGCGATTTGCTCCGGCGGGCCCGGGACCTGTTGGCCAACGCGCCCCTGCGCGAACAGTTGGCGCGGGAAGGCCGGGCGCGGGTGCTGGCGGAACACACCTATGACCATCGGGTTGAAAGCCTGCTTCGTGCCGTGGAGGCGCAACGGCCCGCGGCCGCGGCCGAAAGGGCGGCCAGGGCCTACCGGGGCCCGCGGCTCCACGACTACCTGCCCTGGGCGCCGGGCGTGGTGCTCGATTACGGTCTCGGTCTCAAGGCTTCGCGCATCGCCCTCCACCGCCGGGGCGTGCGGGAACTCGTGGGCCTTTCCCTCGATGGCGACACGGCACGGCGCGCCTCCTATGACACCTTCATCACGGAAGGTGAATGCACCGGCCCGCGGGTCGACACCGTCGTGATCGAGGCGCGGGGAAAGAGCGATGCCTGCCTGGAGCGGGCTTTGCCGCACGCCCATGCCCTGTTGATCCCGGGCGGCAACCTGGTACTCGGTCTCGATGCCGGGACCCGGTCGCGGATCGGCACGGATATGGGGACGTGGCTCCTCCAGCATGGCTTTCACATGAGACTGGAAAGCCTGCCATTGGATGATGGCGGGGGCATTCTCGCGGCACGCAAGCGGACCCGGCCGCTCCGAAACCTGGTCGAGACCCTTTCCACCGAGTTGCGGATTCCCGAGATGGATATTCCCGCGCTTTGCGCACGCATTCCCAGGAACTGGTGACCGGGAAAGCCACCCGCTACAATACGGACCCTGACCCGGCGTCGCCGGAACCACGTTTTTGTCACCAGGGATCACGGTGGAGAAGAAGGAAAGCGGATGTGGTATCTTGCCGCGTTCAAAGCGACTGAAACCGCTTCTACGTTACCGTCATTTCCGCGCTCGCGGGAATGACGGGGGCGGGACATCAACACGTTTTCGTGACGATTTGTACAGAACTTGTCAGCCAGGGGTCTAAGGAGGTTCTCGGATGCTCAGAAATGCGATGGTGTTGTTCGCCGTGCTGTCTGCCCCGCTCGTGGCGGGCGCCCAGGATCAGGATGCCCATTACGACCGGACCCTTGATGCCGTGTATGCCACCATAAACGGCGTTGATTTTCATATGGATGTGTTCGTGCCGAATGGCACGCCCCCCGCCGGTTTTCTCGGACCCAATGACCGGGGGAAGGGGCTTGGCATTATCGACGTGGTGAGCGGCGCGTGGCACGCGGGGCGCGGAAAACTCCGCGACCACGAGCAGGCCCGCATCTTCAGTATATTCACCGCCCACGGCTATACCGTCTTCGCCGTGCGCCCCGGTTCGCTGCCGGACTATGATGCCCTGGACATGGTGGACCAGGTGCGTCGCGCCATCCGTTACATCAAGGCCCATGCCAGCGACTGGAATATCGACCCTGATCGGCTGGGGCTCACCGGCGCGTCCGCGGGCGCCCATCTCGCCGCCCTGGCGGCGGTCACCCAGGACAAGACAAGCTCGGTGAAGGCCGTGGGCCTTTTCTTTCCGCCCACGGATTTCCTGGATTGGGAAAACCGTTCCCTTTCTTCCGTTGCCGAACAACTGGGCGACCTTCTTTTCCAGGGGGGCGTCGCGGGAAAGACGGAGGCGGAAATCCGCGCGCGGGCCGAAGCGATCTCCCCCGCCCGCCAGGTGTCCGGTCCCGTGCCGCCCATGCGGATCTACCACGGCGACGCCGACCCCCTGGTGCCCCTGCAGCAGTCCGAACACTTCGTGGCCATACTGAAGGCCGCCGGCAACGAGGCCGAACTCAAGGTCAAGAAAGGCGGCGGCCACCCCTGGTTGACCATCCCCTTCGAGGTCATGGATATGGCCAACTGGTTCGACGAGGCGCTTCACCGGCCGCCGGGGACCCCCTGATTGGGGCATGGATTTCGGGATGATCCCCATCGGATGGCGATTCGTGCCTGGGGGTGTTTTTTCCCGTGCCGCAATGGGCGGGCAGGATGGGAAAAGCGCCAGGCTTGTTTCCCGCGAGGCGGGAAAAGGGAACTTACGGGAAAAGGGCAGTAGCCCCGTGCCCCTGGCACCAATGGCGACTGCCCCGTGATGGGTCGGATATCGTTGTCCCCAGGCCTCTTATCGGGCGGCGGCCCGTTGGGGGCGTCCCCGGCGCGCGGTGACGCGCCGGCCTCCGGCGGGACGCGGGCGCTGGGAGCGTCGGCCTTGCGTACCTTTCCGGGGCGCCTGACCTCCGGACACGACGTGGACCGCGCCTTCCCAGTCGGCCCGGGGAAGGGGTTTCCCGAGGGCCTTTTCAATGCTGCCCAGGGCAAGATAGTCCTCAGGGCAAACGAAGGTGATCGCGTCGCCGTCCGCGCTGGCGCGGGCGGTGCGGCCGATGCGGTGGATGTAGTCGTCGGTGCTGCCGGGGATGTCGTAGTTGATCACATGGGTGATCCCCTGGACATCGAGGCCGCGCGCGGCGACGTCGGTGGCCACGAGCACCTCGAAACGTCCCTTGCGGAATCCTTCGATGGCGCGCTCGCGCTGGCCCTGGGAACGGCCGCCATGGATGGCCTGCGCCTTGAAGCCCGCCTTGCTCAGCGCTTTGGCCACGCGGTCGGTGCGGTGCTTGGTGCGCAGGAACACGAGGGTCGAACGGGCCTCGGGCTTGCGCAGCAAATCCGTGAGCAGCCCGAGCTTGCCCGCGGAGGCCACGGTGTAAACGCCCTGGCGAATGGCCCTGGCAGGGGCCACCATGCCGATTTCAATCCGTGCGGGGTCGCGTTGGATCGTGTTGGCCATGGACTGGATTTCCTTGGGGAAGGTCGCCGAGAACAACAAGGTCTGCCGTTGCTCCGGGAGGGTCTTCACAATGCGGCGGATGTCGGGCATGAAACCCATGTCGAGCATACGGTCCGCCTCGTCGAGCACCAGCACCTGCAAGTGGTCAAAGCGCACATTGCCCCGTGCCATGTGGTCAAGCAGGCGGCCCGGCGTGGCCACGACGATATCCACGCCACGGAGCAGCGCCTTGGTCTGGCGGTCCATGCCCGCGCCTCCATAGATGCAGGTCACATGCAGCCTGAGGGCTCGGCCGAACTCGTCGAGCACCTTGTAAACCTGCTGTGCCAACTCGCGTGTCGGCGTGAGAACAAGCATGCGGTTGCGGCCCCGTTTACCCTGCTGAAGCCGGGTCAACGCAGGCAGGCCAAAGGCCAATGTCTTGCCCGTGCCCGTCTGGGCGACGGCCACCACGTCGCGGCCTTCACAGGCCACGGGGATGGCTTTCGCCTGAACGGCGGTGGGTTCGGAGATGCGCTGTTGCTTCAACAGTTTGAGACAACGCGGATCGATCCCCAGTTCTTCAAATGTCAATGTACTTTCCCTTCGTCGTGCCGGATCCATGGATCGGCAAATGGCTGATTCGAGATACTCAGCAACCACAACGTGGGGAACATCACACGGGAAGGCGCCCAGATCGGCGGGTGAGCATAGCGTAGGAGGGAGGATTCTCAGTAGACTACCTGCTACCTGATCAGCTTGCTATGAGTTGGGCCGAGTATACACGACCATGGCACTCGGATCAAATCGCCGGGCCGGAGAAAATAATAAAAAGGGTGGAGGATCTTCGTGATCCTCCACCCTTTTACTTAATCAAGCGGTGGGAAGCCCTGGATTAACCGCCCATGGGGATGGACAGCTTCTGCATCTGTGCTTCGCTGAGCGGGGCAACCAGGCTCGGCGCTATCTGAATCAGGTCGGGCGTCCGGGTGTTTTCCGGATTGTCCTGATCAACAATGATCGACCAGATGTTGCTTTCCTCGTCGTGGTTCAGGAAATCAAGCTTGACCGCGTCCTTGTAATCAAAGGGCATGGGCATGACACCGGAGGGACCGGTAACCCTCTGGGCTTCCTCGTCGTAGGTGCCCAGGTTGATGATCCCCGTCTCGTTGTAGCTCTGCACGTTGGCATTGTTGTGGCAGTCGCTGCAAACGCGGCCATCCTTCGTGACCGTGTGGCCGTAGAAGCCACCGATGGCAATCATCTTTTTGCCGCCATAGCTCGCCGACTGGTACGAACCCGGGTAGATCTTACCGTCGGCCAGGCGGTTCATGAGCAGCATGAAGCCGTTCGGCTGGCCGGCCGCGCGCTTCACATGCTCACCCACGAGCGACTCAATGTGGCAGTTATAGCAGGTGAGGACGGTCTGAATGTGGCAGGCCGAGCAGTCCAGCGTAGCCGTGTGCGTGTCATGACTGTAGGAAGCCGGGGGCGTCGGGCCTTCGCCACCCTCGTCATGGCAGTCCTCGCAGGCGACACTGGGCGAGCTCATAATGGAGCTGTAGTTGTTGCCATCGCCATGAATCTCATCGAAACCGTGACAGTCCGAGCAACCCATACCTGCGTCACGGTGCACGTCCGAGAACCGGGCCGCAACAACATCACTGGAATTCGCCGGGTCCGCCAGGAACAATTCCGCCGCCTGGCGACCGTGACACCCCAGGCAGACCGTGGGCATATCCACGGGCTGGCCCGCCGGGTCTTCGGGATCCACGTGGCAATCACCACAGCCCGGGCCATTGGCCACGTATTCCGCATGGTCCACGGGGTCGCCGTTCGCATAGGTCGCGGCATGGCAATCCACGCACCCGAGATCTTCGATGGGTTCGCCGATAATGGCCTCGAACCCCGGCTCTTCTTCCGTGCCCTCATACCAGGTTATCTTACCCTGCCGCGTGCCGTGAATACTGTTTACGAAATTTGCCGTGATCGCGGCAATATCGGGTCCCGGCGGGGGACACCCCACCAAACCGACGCCCACCAAACCGACGAGCAAAAGGGCCATCACACTTTTTACCAGCACTGCCTTCATTTTTCTCTTCCTTCCCGGGGATTATAGAAATCCCCCAACGTTTCCCGCCGCCTTCGCCGGGCCATTCCTTAAGGATCAGCCCGCCATCAACCTTTGGCAGCTCGCTTTTGGGCCACACACACACCAAGAACCACCGCCCATCTATCATCCACTGAAGCCGGAGAAACAACAACCGACATTTCTACGAATTTAAGGACAAATCTACGAAATGGGGATTCCAGGGAAGAAAAGGGACAATTTCCTTGTCTCTGCCGCGCATCGTGTTGGAGGTTCGTACATATCGACGCCAAAGGGCGTTTCAGCGCATCATCCGTCCCATGAGTCCCATTCGTCCCACCCGAACGGCGGTTTCGATTCTCGCTTTGCCAAACGAATGTTGTACATAGCGTCGCGCACCTTCATTAATAATACGAAAAATGCGCAAAAAGAACGCTTGAAAACGTCATGAAATCAAAAGAGCTTCGCCCAAAGCATTTTATGTGAAGAATGTGCTTGAAAAAAAGTGAGGGTCGTGTTACATTGATAGCCTATTTGCACTGTAGGCGAGTCTGTGCTCCAGGGCGTTCGTGAAGTCCGCATTAACTCGCTGTACTATTTAGAAGGTTGTGGGTTGGTAACATTTGGTGTTTTGTAGGGAAGGGAGAGAAAGTATGAAACGCGGATTATTGTGTTTGACCATGGGCCTTGCACTCGCACTATTTGCGGGGGCGGCCACGGCGCAAGTGGATACTTGGACGTCTCTGTTTGAAGGGGTTGGAGACCACACGCCATACGCGTTCTCCGATGCCGCCGAACCCACGTTGGCCCAGTCTTTCGAGGCCACGAGCGAATTCATGGCGGTGGGTTTTCAAAGCCCCACCTGGAACGGTACCGGCGCGGGATATCGGCTCCGTTTGTTTGCGTGGGACACGGACTACGCGACCACGGTTGCCGGCCCGGTGCTGGGTGAGGTTGTGATCACGGATCACACCGACAATGCCTGGTCCGAGTTGCTCCTTTCGAGCAATCAGCCCGCGGGTCAGTACCTTGCCGTGACGGATCAGCCCGTGCGTGGCACCGGTAACGTTGGCCATTGGGGCTGGGGCAACTCCAGCGTGGCAGCCGACCCGGTGCCCGGCGCGTACCAGGATGGTGCGCTGATGGGTGGTGTCACCTTCCAGTTCCAGTTGGGAACGGGAACACCGGTCGGTGGCGGCGGCGGGTTCTCCGGCGGTGTCGAGTTCAACTTCGATTGCGGCCGTGACGACTTCTACACGGGCATGGGGCTGGTGCCCACGCCCGGCATGTCCATGACCCTCGAGAGCCAGGCCGGTTCCGTGGTAATTGGCTATCGGCAGCGCTCCGACATTCCCACGACCCAGTGGGTCGAGGATGAAGGTGGCTGGGACCAGGATGAATGGCTGCCGCCGGGTGCCTGGGATCCCATGATGGTGACGCGTAAAACGGCCATCGACGCGGATGCCAATCCCGAGTTCGCCATGCAGATGAACGTGGCGGGCCTGGCGGCGGGCACCTATCCGGGCGCCCTTTTCTGGTTCGGTCCGGATGGACACGGCCGCGCGGGCTTCAATTTCACCGATGGTGACAACACGATCCGCTTCAACGTTCCGGCGCAGAAAGACAGCGGTGCCCAGGATTGGACGGGCACGGTAGCGCCCATTCGCCTGGACATTCCGGACGGCTCGGATTTCGCCACCTTCCAGAACGCGCAGATCACGGTGGACTGGATCGTCTTCAGCGATGACCCGAACTACGTTCCCACGCAGAATGACTGCGAAGGCGACCTCCAGGTTCGTGTGCTTGGCGAAGAGTTCGACATTTCGCAGCAGGGCAGCAACGGCTGGTGGTTCTATAACTGGACCGCCGGCGGCGGCTACACGGAACTGGCGAGTACCGGCGTAGCGGCCGGCCAGTTTGGTTGGAGTACCGACAACTTTGTTCCCCTGGTGGGTAACTGGGGATACCGCGTGGGCTCCATGCTGTGGCATCCGTGGGTCACGGGTGATCCGGCCGAGACCTTCAGTTGCGCGGCGGCGTGGGTCGCTCCGACCGACGGTTTCGCCCGCATCGACACGCGCTTCCCGCTTCGCAAGCATAATACCGACGATGGCGCCGACGTGGTGGGCCGGGTGCTGCTGAACGACACGGAAGTGTGGAACTCCGGCGTTGTCGGTCCGGCGAGTCCGGCGGTGGACACCGTGATCGACACGGAATTCGCCGTATCGGCGGGCGACAAGATCTACTTCCGCATCGACGTGGACGATCTTGACAAGGGCCCCGGCAACGGTTGGTGCGCCTGGGATCCGGCGGTGATCTTCCGCGGCACGGGCGGCACTTCGGGCGGTGATGAAGCGTTGCTGCTTACCTTCGACTGCGGTAACGAGGGCTTTGTGCCCAACGGCAGCGTGGCGCTGACGGATAACGTGGGTTCGCTCACCTTCGTGCCCACGGGTCAGGATCCCTTCATGAACCTGTCGGCGCCCATCGACGGCACGGCGGCGGAAGAGTTCGCCATGCAGCTCAACGTGACCGGCGCGCCGACCAACAGCTTCCCGGCGGCCCTCTTCTGGTTCGCCGATGGCGGCCACGGCCGGGCGGGCTTCAACCTGAACGGCGACGGAGACTACACGGTCCGGTTGAACGTACCGACGGCGCAGGATTCCGGTGCCGCGAGTTGGGATGCCTCGGTGCATACCATTCGTCTCGACTTCCCCGACTTGGGTGACTCGAGCGATTTCATCAACGCGGGCACCATGTTCACGCTGGATTGGCTTGCGGTCACGAACAACGCCGCCTACACGCCTCCCGCGACGGATGACGCGGCGGGCGATTGTGATGGCGACGGCCTGAGCAACGGCTACGAGGACGTCTTGGGCACGGATCCGCTTGTTGCCGATACCGACGGTGATGGCGCGGACGACGGCCTGGAAGTCCAGTTCGGCACCGACCCGCTGGATGCGGATGTCTTCCCGACCATCCCGGTGGTCAATGGCCTCGGCCTGGCCGCGTTGGCCCTGGCCTTAGCGCTGGCCGGCCTGGTGTTGGTGCGCCGCCGTCGCACGGCCTGATGGCCTGAGACAATAGTATAGTACGGTAAGTGAGACCGCCCGCCCCGGGCCTGACCGGGGCGGGCGTTTTTCATGAGGGGTATAGACGCTAGTGCATGGAAGGCTTTCAATCGTCCCTTACGGGATTGACGTGGGCTTCGCCCACGGGACGAAAACGTGTTCTGCCGCGCATTCCCACGTGACCCGTTCATGGCGCTTATTGCATGCCCTCCGTGGGCCGTACCCGGCCCGAACCGGGGGCGGTGGAACAGGCGGGGGTTCCATCCTTGCTTTCACGCAAGTACCGGTAACCGTTCACACCCAATGAGACCGTCATTACGGGGAAAATCCCCCGCGATAAGGGCGCAACTGCCTTTTCCAGGCTCACCTTTTCCCGAACATGGCTCCGGCCACGTTGCACGAGCGCCACTCGGACATATATGGTTGCGGTCCCGCAAAAGAGGAAACCATGGCCCTGTTGGATGTCAAAAACCTGCGCACCTGCTTTCACACACGGGCGGGGATTGTGCGCGCGGTGGACGGCGTGTCCTACGCGTTGGAAGGGGGGGAGACCCTGGGCATTGTCGGGGAAAGCGGCTCCGGTAAATCCGTCTCCCAGTACAGTATTCTCGGCCTCGTGCCCACGCCACCGGGCAAGGTGGAGGGCGGTCGGGTTCTCTTCGACGGTGAAGACCTGCTCACCGTGGGCAAAGGCGTGTTGCGGCGCATCCGGGGTAAGCGCATCGCCATGATTTTCCAGGACCCCATGACCGCGCTCAACCCATACATGAAAGTGGGCGCCCAGGTCATGGAACCCCTGTTGCTGCACGAAGGCGTCACCCGCCGCGAAGCGCGCGCACGCGCCGCGGAGGCCTTGAACGCGGTGGGGATCGAGGATGCCGAAACGCGCATGGCGGGCTATCCCCACGAGTTCTCGGGCGGCATGCGGCAGCGTGTCATGATCGCCATGGCCCTCATTACGCGACCGGAACTGCTCATCGCCGATGAACCGACGACGGCGCTGGACGTGACCGTGCAGGCCCAAATCCTCGCGCTCATCCGGCGGCGCCAGCAGGACCTGGGTATGGCTGTGGTCTTCATCACCCACGATCTCGGGGTGATCGCGGGGACCTGCCGTCGCGTGCTGGTCATGTATGCCGGACGCATCGTCGAAGCGGCGCCCGTGGGTTCTCTTTTCAAGACACCCCGTCACCCCTACACGCGGGCGCTCATGGCGTCGCTTCCCTCGGTCCACGCCGCGGGCGAACGGCTCCACACCATTCCGGGCATGCCGCCCGACCTGACGAAGCCCGCCATGGGATGTGCCTTCGCGCCCCGCTGCGACCACGCCACCGATGCCTGCCGTGTCATTCCCTGTGTCCTGCGCGAAGTGGATGCAGGGCACGCCACCGCGTGCATCCGTGAACAGGCGGGTGAACTATGACGGCCTGCCTGCTGCAAATCGAGAACCTCAAGACCCACTTCCCCGTGCGGAAAGGGATGGTGTTCGAGCGCGAGGTGGGGTGTGTCCGCGCCGTGGATGGCGTCAATCTGCGCGTGGAGGCGGGGGAAGCCCTGGGCCTGGTGGGGGAATCCGGCTGCGGCAAGTCCACCCTCGCCCGCACGGTGGTCCGGCTGGTCCCGCCCACGGAAGGCCGCATCCTCTTCGAGGGCCGGGACCTGGCGAAATTGTCCTACCGCACACTCCGTGCGCTGCGACCGCGCATTCAGATGATCTTCCAGGATCCCTACGCCTCGCTCAACCCGCGCCACACCGTTTTCGACACGCTGGCGGAACCCATGCTGACCCACCGCCTGGTCGCGCCTGACACGGTGGCCCATGCCGTGGGTACGCTGATGGCGCGGGTCGGCCTGGCGCGGCGCTTCGTGCGCAAGTATCCCCACGAGTTCTCCGGCGGCCAGCGACAGCGTATCGCCATTGCCCGCGCCCTGGCCCTCCGGCCCCGTCTCATTCTCGCCGACGAACCCGTGTCGGCGCTGGACGTTTCCGTGCAGGCCCAGATCCTCAACCTGCTCCAGGATCTCTGCCGCGAGGACGGTCTCGCCATGATGCTTATCAGCCACGATCTCTCCGTGGTAAAGCACATGGCCCGGCGCATCGCCGTCATGTATCTCGGCCGCATCGTCGAGGTGGGACCCGCCGCGGAAGTCTTCAACGCACCCCTCCACCCCTACACACGCGCCCTCGTGCAGGCCGCGCCCCTGCCCGACCCCGAGCGCGAAGCCGCACGGGAGCGGGTGGTTTTGAAGGGCGATCCCCCCTCGCCCCTGCACCCCCCCGAAGGCTGCGCCTTTCACCCCCGTTGCCCCCGCGCCACGGCTTCCTGCCGCCAAAGGGCGCCCGCCCTCGAAGCACGAACCCCCGTGCATCACGTCGCTTGTTTCCACGCCGAAGCCACGAACAACACGACCGGGGAATGGCCCCGTTTCACCGGCCCGGCCGACGTGTCAGCCCGTCACCAGTGACTGGACACACCGCGTCTTGACCATGACGGGCATGGGGGAGCATGACCCCACCACGGAACCCACGGTTCTCCGTGGAGACGATGCTTGGTTCCGGCTGCGCCGGGTTAGGATGAACGCAGATTCTCCCGTTCTTTCCCGCGCACGCGGGAATCCATGGAAACGGTCAAGGTGTTGCCCCCGACCCATGGAGCCCTGCTTTCGCGGGAATGACGGGCGGGGGCAAATACGTTTTGATGACCATTGATACAGAACTTCACGGGTAAGAAACGGGCAAGAAACGGACAAGAAACTGCTCCCACATGGCGAGACATGTTATGATGGGCGTCTTAGACCCAATGCCAGCATGGCAAGGAGATAACCCTATGACTACGACGGGAACCATGGCGCGGCGGCCCTATGGAGACACGGGCATGGAACTTTCGATAATCGGCTTTGGCGGAATCGTTGTGACCAACGAAGAGCAGTCCATGGCAAACCGGGTGGTGGCCGAGGCGGTGGAGAAGGGGATCAATTACTTCGACGTGGCCCCCGGCTATGGCGATGCCGAATCAAAACTGGGACCGGCCCTGGAGCCGTTCCGCAAAGACGTGTTCCTCGCCTGCAAGACGAACATGCGCGACCGCGCCGGCGCCGAGGAACAATTCAAAAACTCCCTCGAACGGTTACGGACCGACTACTTCGACATTTATCAGCTTCACGGCCTTGTCAGTGTCGAGAAAGACGTGGATCCCGTCTTCGAGAAGGGGGGGGTCATGGACATGATCCTGGAGCGGAAGAAGGCCGGGCAGATTCGCCACGTCGGCTTCTCGGTCCATTCTCACGAGGCCGCCCTGGCGGCGCTGGACCGTTATGACTTCGAGTCCGTGCTCATGCCCATCAACTTCGCCACCTACCTCAAGGGCGACTTCGGCCAGGTCATCATGGACCGGGCACGGGAAAAGGGCGCCGCCCTGCTGGCGTTGAAGGCCATGGCCCGCCAGCACTGGCGCGAGGGCCATCCCGACCGCGACCGTTTCGGTAAATGCTGGTATGAACCCATCAAGGATCCCGAGCTGGCTGAACTGGCCTTGCGCTGGACCCTCAGCCAGCCCGTCACCGCCGCCCTGCCGCCGGGCAGCGCGGAGCTGTGGCGCATGGCCGTGGAGGTGGGCTACCGCTTCAAGCCCATCACGCCCGACGAGGAAGCCTATCTCCGGGAGCAGGCCGAACCCCTGAACATCATCTTCCCGGCCGCCGCGGTGTAGTCCCGAAAGAGACGATTGACCATCGCCCCGCCTTCAGTGCCGGGGCACGGTCGCCTTTTCGGGCTGGTTATATAATTGGAATACTTTCCGTGGGTTCGCTGCGAGCATCCACGGTGTAACCGGTCGGTCCCTTCGGGCCTGAACCCCTCTGTGGGGCCAATACACGTGGGGTTCCGGGATTTATCCGGAATCCTCAGCCGTTGAATTGGGTCTTGATCCATCTCAGGGAGCGCACGCTGATGAACCGAAGGCAATTCCTGTGTACCGCCACGGCGGCATCGGCGGGTCTCGCCGCGGCGGGGGAGGTAAAAGCCATGAAGCACCGGATCATGACCGTGGCCGGCCCCATCGAAGCCTCGGCGCTGGGCACGACGCTTCCCCATGAACACGTCATGGTGGACTTCATCGGGGCCGAGAAGACCGGGCCGGACCGCTATGATCGGAACGATGTGATCCGCGTGGCCCTCCCCCACCTGCAACGGCTGAAGGAACGGGGCGGAGAGGCGCTGGTCGATTGCAGCCCGGCCTACCTGGCGCGGGACGCGGCGCTGCTGAAGACGCTTTCCGAAAGGAGCGGGCTCCACATCCTCACCAACACGGGCTATTACGGCGCGGCCAACGACCAATTCGTGCCACGCCATGCCTTCGAGGAAAGCGCCGAAGCCCTCGCCCGGCGATGGACCCGGGAATGGGAAGAGGGCATCGACGGCACCGGCATCCGTCCCGGCTTCATCAAGACCGCCGTCGATGGCGCGCCCCTGTCCGAAATCGACCGTAAGCTGGTGCGGGCCGCGGCGATGACCCACCGGGTCACGGGCCTCACCATTGCTTCCCACACCACCAGCAGCGGGGCCATCCGGGAGGAACGGGAAATCCTTCGCGAGGAAAAGGTGGACCCCGCCGCCTTCATCTGGGTTCACGCCCATGCGGCCAACGACCCGGCGCTTCATGTCTCCCTGGCCCGGGAAGGCATGTGGATCGAGTTCGACGGACTGAACGTCGGCAGCGTGGCGGCCCACGCGGACTTCACAACCAGGATGCGCGATGCGGGCCTGCTCCACAAAGTCCTCGTCTCGCACGATGCCGGCTGGTACCACGTGGGCGAAGAGAACGGCGGTGACTACCGGGGCTACGGCACCCTTTTCGAGGCCTTCCTGCCCGCCCTCCGCGCGAAGGGCTTCACGGACGACGACATTCGCCAACTCACCGTGGCCAACCCCGCGACCGCTTTCACCATCGGCCCACGGACGGCCTGAAATCAGCCCCCCAGGGTGGCCACGAGCCGCACGGTGAGTCCCGCATGGCGGTCGTACTGATGCAGCACGTGGGCGGTCTCGCCGTGCAGGTTGAGAATCGTGCCGTCTTCGCCCACGGGCAGGTCCCCCTCGTCCACGTAGTTGAGGGTCCACACCAGGCTCTCGCCGTTGCCATAACAACGCACGCCCTCGAAGGCCCCCGTACGCACCAGGTAGTTATGGACGCCCTGATCGATGCCGCCCGTAACATAGAGCAGGCACGGGATATCGGTGTTGAGTACCGTCATCTTCTCCACCATGGCCGTCACGTATTCCGAGATGGCCGCTTCGGTCCCCAGGGTGACACCCGAGCACAGGATTCGGTGGTGCCCGATCCGCTCGATGGCCTGCTTCCCGAAGGCCGCGGCGATCCACCCGCAGTTGATGGGACTTCGCGCCAGGTTCCAATCGGGATTCTCCTCGAAACAGCAGAGGGGCGCGTCCAGTTCGGTCTCGAAAGGATCACGCTGAAAAAACACGTCCCGCACATCGCTCAGCATGACGCGGTCGTAGGTTCCGGCCTTCTCCCTCAGGAAAGGGGCGAAGATGAAATAGCGCAGGGAATTGACCGGCAGCCCCGGCAGGGGATTCTCACCCTCAATCGTGACCAGGGTAACCCCAAGCTTCTTCAGCCAGGCCCGCGTCCGCTCGCTCAGTGCGGACACGAAAAACGCGATATCCCCCGTGTAGCCCGTGCGCCGCAACGAAAGCAGAAAGGGCGATATATACTCCATCTCCATGGCATGCACGGCACCCAGCACCAGGTTCTTCTTCGACATGAGACGGTCTCCTCTGGTCTTCCGCGCCCCCATTGTATTCGATGGCATACCCGAGTGCCATCTTCATAACCGCCTTCGTGTGGCAGGAGGGACGAATTGTATTCGCGGGAGACGATGCGTATCCTGTCGGCATCGTTCAGGGCAACCTTAAAAAAGGGAAATGTCATGACCAAACGTGACGTGGTACGGTTGGCACTGGCAGGGGAGCGGCCGCCTTACGTGCCATGGAACTTCGGCTTCACACAGGAAGCATACGAGAAACTCCGTGATCACTATGGTGCGGAGAACGTCAACGACGCCTTGGATAATCACCTTCTCGGCCTCGGGGACGCGGTGGGCTTTTTCGAGGACATGGGCAACGACCGGGTGCGGGATTATTTCGGCGTGGTCTGGGATCGAAGCGTGGACAAGGATATTGGCGTGGTGGAGGGGTGCGTGCTTCCCGGGCCGACCCTCGACGGCTACACCTTTCCCGACCCCCTGGACGAGCGCTTTTTCGCGGATATTCCCGCACGGATCGAAGCCTCGCCGGACACCTTCCGGGTCTTCGGCATCGGTTTTTCCCTCTATGAACGCGCGTGGACCCTGCGCGGCATGGAAAACCTCATGATGGACTTTTACATGAACCCCGGCTTCGTGCGGGAGCTGTTCGACGCCATCACCGATTACAATGTGGCCCAGGTCGAGGAAGCGCTGAAGTACGACATTGACGCGATCTATTACGGCGACGACTGGGGCCGGCAGACGGGCCTCCAGATGGGGAGCGAGCTCTGGCACGAGTTTATTTATCCCGCGCTGAAACGGATGTACGGCGTGGTGAAGGATCACGGAAAGTACGTCTTCATTCATTCCTGCGGCAAGGTGGACGAACTTTTCGACGACCTGATCGGCATCGGCCTCGACTGCTTCAACCCCTTCCAGCCGGAGGTGATGGATGTCCACGCGCTGATGCGGCAATACCGGGGCCGGCTCACCTTCCACGGCGGTCTCAGCACGCAGAAGACCCTGCCCTACGGCACGGCGGACGACGTCCGCGCGGAGACGGTGGGGCTCCTGGCGGCCGGGGCGGCGGGCAACTACATCCTCGCCCCCGCCCACGCGGTGGAAGGCGACGTGCCCCTGGAGAACATGCTTGCCTTCATCGACCTCGCCCAGGGGCAGCCGGGGTATGGAAGGACGTAAGCCATCACGGGCCGGCGCCAGGGGCGGGCGCCCCGGCGGAATAGAGGAGAGGCAACATGCGCCTTCAAATGGTCTGTGCGCTCGCGCTGATGGCGATACAGTCCGGGGCGGTTGACCTGGATGTGCGTGACTTTGGCGCCACGGGGAACGGCATCGAACTGGATACCGCGGCCTTGCAGAAGGCGATTGACGCATGTTCTGCGGCGGGGGGTGGCACCGTTCGCCTGTCGGGCGGGACGTACCTGACGGGCACCCTCTTTTTGCGCAGCCACGTCAGCCTGGAACTTGACGCGGATGCTACCCTTCTGGGCAGCGCCAATCTCGCCGACTATCCCGTTACCGTGCCCGCTTTTCGCTCCTACACCGACAATTACACGAACAAGTCCATCCTTTACGGAGAGAATCTTGAAGAGGTCGCCCTGCGTGGCAAGGGCGTGATTGATGGCCAGGGCGCGTCCTTTGAGGGACGACCATTCCACCAGCGTCCCTATATGGTGCGCCTCATCGAATGCCGCGGCGTTGCGGTGGAAGGGCTGACTTTCCGCAACGGCGCAATGTGGACGGTGCATTTCCTGGCCTGTGATGACGTGACCGTGAAGGGGGTCACCATTCGCAGCCGAAGCAACGAGAACAACGACGGTTTCGACATCGACTGTTGCCAGGGAGTGCGGGTGTCGAACTGCGATGTGAGCAGCGGCGACGATGCGATTGTGCTGAAGAGCACAGCGGACCGTCCCTGCCGGGACGTGCTCATCGAAAACTGCCGCCTGAGTTCCCGCTGCAACGCGCTGAAAATGGGCACCGAGTCCAACGGCGGCTTCCAGAACATCGTCATGCGGGACTGCCAAATCAAGAACACCAAGCTCGGCGGAATCGTTCTCGATATCGTCGACGGCGGCACCATGGACAACATCCTGGTTGAGGACATCGAGATGGACGGCGTGGGAACGCCGATTTTTATCCGCCTTGGAAACCGGGCGCGCCGCTTCAAGAAAGACATGCCCACGCCTGGGGTCGGCATTATGAGAAACATACGCATCGCGGGCGTAAAGGCGATTGGAGCGGGGGAGATCGGCTGCGCCATTACCGGGATTCCCGGCCACTCCATCGAGAACCTGCGCATCGAGAATGTGGATCTGCAATTCGCCGGCGGCCTTTCCGCGCCCCACGCCCTGCGTGTTATCGAGGAAAGGGAGACCGAGTATCCGCAATTCAGGATGTTCGGCCCGTTGCCGGCCTACGGATTCTTTTGCCGGCATGTGCGTGGCCTGCACCTCGAAAACATTCGTTTCGCCACCGT
>JAJRTN010000154.1 GCA_024278275.1 Candidatus Hydrogenedentota bacterium | reverse complement strand
TCGTTTCAGGCAAAACCGTTATGGCGAATGCGTTGGTTACTGTCACCCCTTCGGGGCTTCGGCAGGTTTAGGAGCAACCCTTCCGTGGGCTCGCTTCGCTCACCCACGGCTACGAACTGTCGGCCCTTCGGGCCTGAATTCGACATAACACGAAACTGGACTCCCACCGCTTCGGGCCTGAATTCGACATAACACGAAACTGGACTCCCACCACTTCGGGCCTGAATTCAACACAACACGAAACTGGACTTCCGCCGCTTGCAAGCCCGGGTTTATGCAACGAGAGAGTCTACTTTGGCGGGCGGGGACGCCCGCGTCATGCGTTCCAACGGAGGACCGCGGGGACGAGAAACAAAAAACCGTCATCTCCGGGAACGCGGGGAATCCGCAGGGTGGCAATGATGCGCCCTCGGGCGATAGGATGTTTCCAGGATCGAGGAATTCAGGATTTGGTGCTGTTAACCTTCGGACAGAGGGAGTCTCGGATGATGCGAAACACGTTTCTTTGCGGACTGATGTTGCTTATCGTTTCGTGTGCCGGTGTGTCCGCCCAGGAAACCTTGTGGACCTACAAGGCGCCGGCCGGGTACCTGGACGCTTCGCCCGCCGTGGCGGACCTGGATGACGATGGCGAAATGGATGTGGTCGTCACCGCCACGTCGGGGGACGTGACGGCGTTGGATCGGAATGGTCGTCTCCGCTGGCGCACCTTGCTGGATGGCCCCATTTCGTTGGCGCCCACGGTGGCGAATGTCACGGGGGAGCCCGCGCCCGAGGTGTTGGCGCTCAACAACCACGGTGTCCTGTATTGCCTGGACGGCCTGTCGGGGGAGGTCCTGTGGAATCGTAATCTTCCCCATCCCGTCGAGTGGGGCATGACGGCGGTTGTGACCCGTGATCTGGACGGGGATGGGGAAGTCGATATCGTGACTGGGGACCAGGGTGGCGCGGTCGTCTGTTACGCCGGTGATGGAACCTTGCGGTGGCGCTACGACGGTCCGCAGGGAAAAACCATGTGCCCCGCCATGGGCGACCTGAGCTTTGGTCCCGAAATCGTGATTTCCGGGACGACCGGCCGGGTGGTTTGTCTCTCTCCCGAAGGCCGGGCGCGTTGGGTATACGAAGGCACGGGACCGGCCTCCAGCCCGGTGATCGCCGATGTCACGGGCGACGGTACGCCCGAGGTGATCGTCGTTTTGGGCAAGAACCTCTCCGTGTTGAACCAGGAGGGCAAGCTCCTGTGGCAGGTCCCCCTGAAGCGCGACGTGGACAGCGCCCTCACGGTGGCGGACATGGATGGCGACGGCGAGGCGGAGATCTACGCCATCGACCTGTCGGCGTACATGGTGTGTGTCGCGGGGGACGGCACGGTGCGATGGACGGCGGACGTGGAGGAACGGGTTCGGCGGTCGCCTTCCGTGGCCGACGTGGATGGTGACGGCCGGCCCGAGATCCTGGTGGCGGGATACAGCGGGGCCGTCCACGTATTCACCGCTGACGGGTACCTGAAACAGCGCGTGGCCCTCGCGGGTTCTTCCAATGCCACCGCTACCGTGGCCGACCTGAAGGGCGACGGCACGCCGGCCGTGCTGTGCGCCGTGTCGTCCGGCCTGCTGACGGCGCTCCAATGGCCGCAAGCCCAACCGGCCGCCCCCGTGCTTTGGCCGGGCTACCGCTTCAGTGCGAGCCGGACGGGCGCGCCGGGAAGCGAAACACATGGACCCAAGGTCCGTATTGCCCAATTCGACGAGGGGGACTGCTACGTGGGCACCAACACGTTCCGGGTCGCCGTGGACGGTCCCGGCGGCGGTGGATATCGGGTTGCGCTGGAGGTTTTCTTGAATGACCATCCACTCGCCCGCGAGACGTTCACGGAGGCCATGGACGCCTATGCCGTCCCCTATATCCTGGATGGCCGCCAAACGGCCAACCTGCGCTTTGTGGCGCGGGTCCTGTCTCATGACAAGGTACTCGCGCAGCGCAGCCGGGCCTTGTTCATCGTCCCTTTCCAGAAAGAATTGGCCGACCTGGAAGCGGCCTTCGAATCCATCGCGTCCGGCCTTCCCGGCGTCGCCGCGCCCCGGCGTCTCGAAGAACGCGCGTGCTTCCTGCGAAGCCGCCTTCCGGGTTTCACGAAACGGGTTGACCACGCCGGTATGCTTTCCGACCCGGACCGCCGCGGCCTTCGCGATGACCTCGCCGGTTTCCGGGAAAAGGTCTCGCGCCTGGAAGCGCTGGTCCACCGGGCCGCGGCGCTCACGACGGGCGGGAAACGGATTATTGCCAGTGGCGCGAATCCCTGGGCACCCTTCGGCGGCCTGGACGAGATCCTGGAAGACCGCGTCATGGACCCCACCCTCGAAGTGGAGGCCTTCGACGGCGAAAAGGAAGTAGCCGCGCTGAATCTCTTCAACCTCGCCGAAGGCCCGGCCTATGTCCGGGTCGAGGCGGCGCCCTTCAAACCGTTGGAGCAGGGAGATTCGCCGGAGGTGGCCGCGCGCGCCGTGCTGCGTCTGCATGAGGTCCTTCCGGTTCCCAGCCAGATGATCGACCTGGCCTCGGACGTCGTGCCCCGCATGAACCAGGGCCATGTGTTGCTGATTCCCGCGTGGGATGGCCGCCAGCTCTGGCTGGACCTCGACAGCGGGCCGCTTTCACCGGGGGTCTGGACTTCCCAACTGCGCCTCCGTTCCCTGGAGGTCTAGCCCGTCGAGACCATCGTACCGATCCGGGTGCGCGTGTGGGACGCGGCCCTGCCCGGGGAACAAGCCCTGAAACTGTGCCATTGGGGATACGTCCATTCGTCCGTCCTCAAGGATCAACCCGAGGCGGCCCTGCAGGACCAGGTCGATTTGGGAACCAATGTCTTCGTGGGCCTTTTCGCGCCGAAGGCCACCTTCGACGGGGACGGCAACCTGGTGGGCGCGATTGATTTCGCGGAACACGACGCATACGTCCGCCAGTACGCGCCCCACGGCACCATTCTCTTCTGCGGCTACCAGGGCGCCCTGAAAGGCCCCGCCCAGCCCGGCGAGCCCGCCTACGACAAGGCCCACGTGGCCTGGTTGCGCGCCTGGGTCGAGCATCTTGCCGGGCTGGGGGTTTCTTACGACGGCTTCGCCCTCTATCCCGTGGACGAGCCGGGGCTGAACCGGGGCCTGGTGGAGCGTTACATCCAGTTGGCCGAGTTGGCCCGCGCCGCCGACCCGGAGATTCGCATGTACACCGACCCCGTGGGGCGCATCACCCTCGAAGAACTCGCCCGCATGGCCCCGCTGGTCGATATCTGGTGCCCCAACCGCAGCGGGCTTCTGCTTGAGGAAGGGGCGGAGAAACGGGACTTTATTCTGAACACGGGCGGCACGGTGTGGACCTACGAGTGCAGTTCCAATGCCAAGCACCAGTCCCCCCTGGGTTACTATCGCGCCCAGGCCTGGCTGGCCTGGCACTACGGCCTGACGGGCATCGGCTTCTGGTCCTACTGCACGGCCCGGGACGATCCCTGGTTCGCCCCGGCGAGCGGCGCCGAATACCTGCTCATCTACCAGGGCGAGGGCGTCGTGCGCAGCAAACGCTGGTTCGCCATCCGCGATGGCATCGAGGACTACGGCATGCTCACCGTCCTGCGCGACTACGTGGACCGCGCCAACGCCGGGCGCGGGGATGCTGAAAGAATCGACCGGGCGAAACAACTGCTCGGTGAAAGAGCCTCCGCCCTTGCGCGTTTCTGCGGCCTCGACGAAGACGGCACCAGCCCGGGCAGAGCGGGACTCCCCGGCGCGCGTTTGTTGGCCGACCGTCGGTGGGAGGCGTTCAAGTCGATTCGCCGTGAGATGGCCGAGATATTGTGCCAAGGCCTGGCCTCCGGCGAACGGTAAGGGCCATGGTGTGTTTTTCCAAAACCCGAATGTTTGCCCGGGATCCGGCGAAAGTGGTATGATTTCAACGCATTGTCCCGCCTTGAGCCGTGTTATTTTCACCCGCTGACGCGCGGAGGATTGCGCCGTGCCGCAGGAGAAAACGGAAGCCGTGGTGCTGCGCGGCGTGGACTTCAGCGAGACGAGCCGGGTGGTGACCTTTCTGTGTCCCGTGCGGGGTCGAATGGCGTGTATCGCCAAGGGCGCGCGGCGTAAGAACAGCCCGCTCGCCGCGGCGTTGGACACGTTCAACCGCGTTGAACTGGTCTATTACTGGAAAGAGGGCCGGAGCGTTCAGAACCTGGCCGAGGCCACGGTGCTGAACCGTTTTCCCCGGGTGAAGCGCGATCTTGAGCGGAGCGTGTATGCGGCGTTTCCGTTGGAATTGGCATGGTGTGTGGCCCACGAGAACGAGCCTTCGGAGCCGCTCTACCGGGCGCTGGTGCGGGGCTTGGAGGGCTTCGACACCTGGTCCGGCAGTGTACGGCACCATGCGAGTTGGCAGGTGGCCCGTCTCCTGGAAGCAGCGGGTTTCGCCCCTGAGCTGGACCGGTGCGGCGGATGCGGCGGCCCCCTGGGGGGCGCGGCGGGCTTCAGCCTGTCGGGCGGTGCGCGATGCCGTGCGTGTGGTGGCGACTTTCCCCTGCGGGAAGGTGTGCGGGCCACGCTGAAGACCCTGTTGTATGGCGAGAATGCGTGTCCCGCCGAAGACGGGGACGTGTCGGCGGAGGTGTTTCGCCTGTTGCGGCGCTATGCCGCATACCAGTTGGAAACGGACTTCCGGAGCCTGCGGGTTCTGGATGAAATCATCGAATAGTACCCGGAAAACGGATGAGTACATCGCAAGACCATATCCGCAATTTCTGTATTATCGCTCACATCGACCATGGCAAGTCGACGCTGGCGGACCGCCTGCTCGAGTTCACCCATACGGTGGACCAGCGACGCATGAAAGAGCAGACCCTCGACTCGATGGATATCGAACGGGAGCGGGGGATCACCATCAAGTCTGTCGCCGTGCGCATGAAGTACCAGGCGAAGGACGGCCGGGAGTACCTGCTGAATCTCATTGACACGCCGGGACACGTGGATTTCCACTACGAGGTTTCCCGCAGTCTCGCGGCCTGTGAAGGCGCGCTGTTGCTCGTGGATGCCGCGCAGGGTGTCGAGGCACAGACCCTGGCCAACGCCTACAAGGCGGTGGACCAGGACCTGGAGATCGTGCCCGTCGTCAACAAGGTGGACCTGCCCAGCGCGGACGTGGAAGGCGTGAAGCAACAGATCGAGGATATCATCGGCCTGGACGCCGAGGAAGCGGTATTGACCAGCGCGAAAACCGGCCTTGGAACGGAAGACGCCCTGGAGGCCATCGTCCGGCGCATGCCGCCCCCTTCCGGCGATCCCGACGCGCCGCTCCGGGCGTTGACCTTCGACGCCGTGTACGATACCTACCGGGGAGTTATTGTCTACCTCCGCGTGGTGGATGGGCGCATCCGGAAGGGCCAGCGTATCCAATTCATGGCCACGGGCATGAAATACGAGGTCACCGAGCTGGGCGCCTTCGCCCCGGATTTGCAGCCTCTTGAAGCCCTGGAGACCGGCGAGGTGGGCTACCTGGTGTGCAGCATCAAGACCCTGGTGGACACCAAGGTGGGCGACACGGTGACCGATGCCACCCACCCCGCCACGGAACCCCTGCCGGGTTACGAAGAGATTCAGCCGGTCGTGTTCTGCGGCATGTATCCCGCGGTGGCCAACGACTTCGGCGAACTGCGCGACGCCCTGGACAAGTTGCAGCTCAACGACGCCTCCTTCGAATACAAGCCCGACAGCTCCGATGCCCTGGGCTTGGGATTCCGCCTGGGTTTCCTGGGGCTGCTGCACATGGAAATCGTGCAGGAACGCCTCGAACGGGAATTCGACCTCACCCTCGTCATGACCATGCCCAACGTGGCCTACCAGGTCAAGAAGAACGACGGCGAGGTCATCGTCATCGAGAAGGCATCGCAGATGCCGGACCCGACGGACATCGAGGTGATCGAGGAGCCCTACATCGAGGCCGACATCCTCTGTCCCACGGAGTATCTCAGCGCGGTCATCGACCTTTGCAAGCGCAAGCGGGGCATCCATGTTCGCGTGGACTACGTGGACGGCCAGCGCTGCATGGCGGTCTACCAGATGCCCTTGTCGGAGATCGTCGTTGATTTCTACGACAAGCTCAAGACCTATACCCGCGGTTATGGTTCCCTGGAATACCGCCTGATCGGCTATCGCCCCGGGAACCTGGTGAAACTCGACATCATGCTCAACGGTCAGCCCGTGGACGCCCTCTCCACCATCGTCCACCGGGAAAACGCCGTCCACATGGGCCGGGCCCTGGCCTCGAAACTCCGTAAGCTGATTCCACGCCAGCAATTCGAAGTGGCCATACAGGCGGCCATCTCGCAGAAAATCATCGTCCGCGAAACGGTGAAGTCGTTGCGGAAAAACGTGACCGCCAAGTGCTACGGCGGCGACATCACCCGCAAGCGCAAGCTCCTGGAAAAACAGAAAGCGGGCAAGAAACGCATGAAACAGGTGGGCGTGGTCGAGGTGCCGCAGGAGGCCTTCATGGCGCTTCTCCAGGTCCACGACGACGCCGACCGCTGAGGAACCGTCATGGCGGACGGCGTGCCACATCCTCCCGAACGGCGCGTTCTGCGCCGCGTAAGGCGTTTTCTTTCCGGCAGCGCCGGGGTGGTGCTCCTCATCCTTTTCGTCAAGGGCTGCCTGGTGGACCAGTACAACATCCCCTCCGATTCCATGGAGCCCACGCTCCACGGAGAGGGACGCTTCTTCCAGGACGACCGCGTGCTGGTCAACAAGTGGTGGCTCGGTCCGCGCCTGCCCTTCACCCACTTTCGGCCTTGGCGGTGGAACGAACTGAAGCGCTGGGACATGGTGGTGTTCAATCCGCCCGAAGGCACCAGCCGGGACAAACGCATGATCAAGCGGGTGGTGGGCCTGCCCGGCGAACGCATTTTCCTGTGGAACGGCCACCCCTTCGTGAACGGTAAAGCCCTTGACCTGCCGGAAAACCTGTCCTTTCTCTACTATTACAATAACTATGACTTCCGGTGGGAGGCCCGCAACGCGAAGTCGGAAGCCAAACGCGACTACTGGACGGCCCTGGCCGAAGGCACGAACATGCGATACGGCATGTTGAGCGATGAAGAATACCGCCTCATGGCCGAGTCGCAGCACCGACTTCTGAACGAGGAGGAAATGAAGGTCATCAAGGGCGGAAAGCTGGACCGGCTGGGTGACGAACAATACCTGGTGGTGCCGGAGGACTGCTATTTCCTCCTGGGCGACAAGAGTCACGCCAGCCGCGACAGCCGCATGATTGGCTGGGTGCCGCGCGACCACATTCTCGGGCCGGTGGTCGCCGTGTGGTGGCCCTGGGCGCATCGGCGCGACTTTACCGGCTTCACCCACACCTGGTGGGGCATCCTGT
>JAJRTN010000153.1 GCA_024278275.1 Candidatus Hydrogenedentota bacterium | reverse complement strand
TAGTCACGCTTCATGGCGGTGACGTGACCGTGTCCAACGGGGAATCGAAGGGCGCCGTGTTCATCCTGCGCTTTCCCCGGCACCGGAACGAAAGCGGCACGGTTATTGCTCTGTAGTCTACTTAGCCGTGGAGTGCTGTACCAATGGTTACGAAATACATGTTTGCCCCTCTTTGCCGTGATTCCCGCGAACGCGGGAATCCATGGAAAAGGTCAAGGTGTTGCCCCGCATCATGGCGCCCCGCTTTTGCGGGAATGACGATGGGTCGCGGCCGGAGGGCGGTAGCGGTGCCGGGTTCCGTTTACACCGGGCTTGGCGTTCAACAACCCCATGGGGTCTGCCGGCATGGCGGAAGCCCCAGCAGGAGCGCGCGGAAATCGACGAGGATTTGGTCATGCGCATTTTAATCATCGACGACGACCGCGCGCTCTGCCGGTCGCTGCAGATTCACTTGGAGCGGGAAGGGCATGGGGTGACCTGCGCGTACACGGGCGAGGAGGGGCTGACGCAGGCGCGGAACAGCGAATTCGCACTCCTTTTCGTGGATCTCAACCTTCCCGACGCCTCCGGTTTGGATATCCTGAAAGAACTGGGCGAACAGGAAGGGTGTCCCCTCATGGTGATGATCACGGGTGTGCAGGATGCGCGCTCCACCATTTCGGCCATCCGCCTGGGGGCCTTTGATTATATTCGGAAACCCCTTGATCTGGACGCAGTCATGGTGACCCTGGAAAAGGCGGCCAAGCACCTGGCCACGGTGACGCCCCAGCGAACGGAATCCATCGCGGCGGCCACCGACCGGCCCCATGAAATGGTGGGGGCCTCGCCGGCCCTTATCGAGGTGCTCAAACAGGTGGCCCTGGTGTCCGAAACGCGGGTCCCCGTGCTTATCAACGGGGAAAGCGGCACGGGCAAGGAACTGGTGGCCCGGGCGCTGCATGAGACAAGCACGCCCGATCTGCCCTTTATCGCCGTGAATTGTTCCGCCGTGGTGGCTACCCTGCTGGAAAGTGAACTCTTCGGCCATGTGAAGGGAGCCTTTACCGGGGCCGACGCGGATCGGGCGGGCAAGCTGGAAGCCGCGGGTGGGGGAACCCTGTTCCTCGACGAAATCGGCGACATGTCCTACGACTTACAGGCCAAGCTGTTGCGGGTGTTGCAGGAGAAGGAGTTCGAGCGCGTGGGGAGCACCAGGCCCATCAAGTTTCGGGCGCGGGTCGTGGCGGCCACACACCGCGACCTGCGCGGCATGGTGGAAAAGGAAGGTTTCCGGGAGGATCTCTACTACCGCCTGGCGGTGAGCACCATTCACGTCCCCGCCCTCCGGGAGCGCCGATCCGACATCCCCCTCCTGGTGGAACACATGCTGGCCCGCATCGCCCAGGAACTCCACAAAAACGTGTCCGACGTGTCGGAGGCGGCCATCAACCGGTGCCTGGCCTATGACTGGCCCGGAAACGTTCGGGAACTGAGCAACGTCCTCACCCGTGCCGTGCTCCTGGCGCGCGGACCGGCGATTACGGAGGAACTCATCGCCCGATCCATGGGCGAAAGCGCCCCGGACGCCCCTCCGGCCGGCCCACTCAAGTCGCTTCGGGAAGTGGAAGAGGACTGTGTTTTCCGTACACTCCTTTCCACGGGTTGGAATATCACCAAAACCGCCGAGATCCTGGACATCTCCCGGGTGACCCTGCGGAAAAAGATCGAAGATTACGGTTTGGTGAGACCAGCCACCGTCGGCTCGGGCAGACCATGAATAGACGGCGTGGACCGGGGGGATCCAGTGGGCTTTGGCGGCGGGGCGGTCGCGTCGCGAGTTTTATGGATTGGAGGGCGGCTATTCCGTCCCCCTCTCCGAATGGCCAGTATCTGACCAGTTCGACGTGGCCAGATCCTTTCCCTTTGTGGTGCCGGGAGGCCCCCGGGGCGGGCGATTGACTTGGCACAGAGCTTGCTTACGATTGAGTTGGATGATGACCACGGATTGAGGGTGGACGGGCTGATAGATTTCTTCCACTACTCCCAAGCTATCGAGAGGAAACACCCATGACCGGAATCGGGCCACGACTGAGAGGATTCGCTTCAACGCTCCTACGCAATCTCAAAGGGGTTGCCCTTGTGGCGGTTGTTATTCTGGCGTTTGTGGCAGGCATGTGGATGCATTCAGGTCAACCCGCCGAACCCTCCGGACCGGTTGGCGCCTCCACGGCCCCCGAAGCGGCGGCGCCCGCCAAGGCGGAGGTTTGGACCTGCTCCATGCATCCCCACATCCGCAAGTCCGGCCCCGGCAAGTGCCCCCTCTGCGGCATGACCCTGATTCCCGTCAAGGCGAATGAGAAACAAGAGGGCGGCATGGAAAGCCTCCGCCGCTTCACCACGACGCCGGGCGCGGCGGCGCTGATGGAAATTGAGACCACTCCCGTGGAGCGCCGTTTCGTGGAAGCGGAGGTGCGGATGGTGGGCAAGGTCGCCTACGACGAAACCCAACTCGCCTATATCACGTCCTGGGTCTCCGGGCGTATTGACCGGCTGTACGTTGACTTCACCGGCGTTCGGGTCAACAAGGGCGACCACATGGTCTACCTTTACAGTCCCGAACTCCTGACGGCCCAGGAGGAACTTCGGCGGGCCGCGGAGTCCCTCAGGAGTATTCGTCCCGGCGCGGCGTCGATCTTGAAAAGGACCGCCGAAGCCACCGTGGAAGCCGCGCGGGAGAAGCTCCGGCTATGGGGCCTGACTCCTTCCCAGATCGACCAGGCCGAGTCGAAAGGCATCGTCTCGGATCACGTCACCATTTACGCGCCCATCGGTGGCACGGTGATCCACCGCAACGGCCAGGAGGGCATGTACGTCAATACGGGAACGCGTATTTACACCATTGCGAACATGGATGTCATGTGGGTGAAACTGGACGCCTATGAATCCGACCTGGCCTGGCTCAAGTACGGGCAGAAGATCAGCTTTGAGACGGAAGCGTACCCGGGCGAGACTTTCACGGGCACCATTTCCTTCATCGATCCATTTCTCGATTCGAAAACCCGCACGGTGAAAGTCCGGGTAAACGTGGCCAACCCGGACGGAAAACTCAAACCGGAGATGTTTGTCCGGGCCATCGCCCGCGCGAAAGTGGCCAAGGGCGGACGTATCATGGACCCGACCCTGGCGGGCAAGTGGATCGCACCCATGCACCCGGAGATTGTGCGGAAGGAGCCGGGCAAGTGTCCTATTTGCGGTATGCCGCTGGTACCCGTCGAAAAGCTGGGTTATGTAGCCGAGGACGCAAGCGACGATGCTAAACCCCTGGTTATTCCCGTGTCGGCCGCGTTGGTCACAGGGACGCGGGCCGTCGTGTACGTGGTGGTGCCGAATATGGATCAACCCACCTACGAAGGGCGGGAGATTGTCCTGGGCTCACGCGCGGGCGACTACTATATCGTTCTTACGGGGTTGACCGAGGGGGAACAGGTGGTAACCCATGGGAACTTCAAGATTGACAGCGCCCTTCAAATCCTCGCCAAGCCAAGCATGATGACCCCCGAAGGGGGCGGCGGCGGTGGGATGATGAACATGGGCAGCGGGTCCAAGTCCGACGCTGGAGCGAAGAAGAAATCCTCGAAACCCGGCCTGTCCCCCGTTTCGCGGAAGCAGTTGGCCAGGGTCTGGGAAGTCCATGACAAGATCGAGGAAGCCGCACGTTCTCTCGACCGGGTCGCGCTGGCCGGTGCCCTCGGGGATTTTCGCGCCGCCGTGGAGGCCGTGGATATGTCACTTTTGGCCGGCCCCGCCCACATGGCCTGGATGGAGTACAAGCGCCGCCTCGAAAATGACGCGGCGGAAGCCGGCATCACGAAGAATCCTGACGACCTGAAGCGTATTCTGAAAGGCATGTCCGCCAACCTGAAGCTGCTGGCCGGTCGGGTGGGCTTCATGCCCATGGCCATGCCGGAGGCGGGGGCCCCGGATGCGGCCGCCGCTCCCGAGGCGCCCCGGGCGTTTCAAAAACAATTAACGAAGGTGGTCGATGCCTACCTTGGCCTGCACAACGCCTTGGCCACGGATGACCCGGACGCCGCCAAGACCGCCGTGGGGCACCTCGGGAAAGCCCTGCGGGGCGTGGACATGACACTTCTCAAGGGTTCCGCCCACGACGAATGGATGGCGCGGAAGAAAGTTATCGACCAGGCGATGACGGAATTGAAATCCGCCGGCACCTTGAAAGCGCTTCGGACACCTTTCAAGCCGCTCTCCGAGGCGCTGGCCGCTTCGGCCACGAACCTCGGCCTCACGCTGGACGGGTCCCTCTACCAGGCCCATTGTCCCATGGCCCTTGGCCAGGGCGCCGACTGGCTCCAGACCGGTAAAGAGGTCCGCAATCCCTACTATGGAAGCGCCATGCTTTCCTGCGGCAGCATCACCGGCGCCGTGCACGAGGGGAACGCCGCCGTTTCCCGAACCGCAGAAGCACCCACCCAGGGCGCCGGCCACAAGATGGATCAATAGAAACAGGGGAATACCCGGATGCAAGACATGCAGAATGAAAAACTGTCCTTTATCGACAAGATAATCCTGTTCTGCCTGAAGAACAAACTGGTCGTCGCCCTGCTGATTCTCTTCTTCGTGGCGTGGGGTGTCATGAGCGCGCCCTTCGACTGGGATATCGGTTGGCTTCCGCGGTCGCCCGTCGCGGTGGATGCCATCCCCGACATTGGTGAAAACCAGCAGATCGTGTTCACGGAATGGATGGGACGGTCGCCCCAGGACGTGGAAGACCAGATCACCTACCCCATGACGGTGTCGCTCCTGGGCATCCCGGGGGTAAAAACCATCCGGAGCTTCTCCTTTTTCGGTTTCTCGACCATCTACGTTATCTTCAAGGAAGATATCGATTTCTACTGGTCCCGGAGCCGTATCCTGGAAAAACTCAGCAGCCTTCCGGCAGGCACGCTGCCCACGGGCGTTCAGCCGGCGCTGGGCCCCGACGCGACGGCGCTGGGCCAGGTGTATTGGTACACCCTGGAGGGGCGGGACCAGGACGGGAACCCCGCGGGGGGCTGGGATCTGAACGAACTCCGCACGGTACAGGACTGGTATGTGCGCTACGCCCTGCTGTCGGCGGACGGGGTGAGCGAGGCCGCCTCCATCGGGGGATTTGTCCAGGAGTACCAGGTGGACGTGGACCCGGACGCCATGCGCGCCTACGGGGTGACTCTCACGGACATTTTTCAAACGGTACGCATGTCCAACCTCGACGTGGGTGCCCGAACAATTGAGCTGAACAACGTGGAGTACGTGATCCGGGGACTGGGTTTTATCGAGAACGTCCAGGATCTCGAAAAGGCGGTTATCAAGGTCAATGACAACGTGCCCATCCGGATAAAGGATATCGGGAACGTGGTCCTCGGCCCCGCGCTGCGCCGGGGCGCCCTCGACAAAGAGGGCGCGGAAGCGGTGGGGGGCGTGGTGGTGGCGCGCTATGGTGATAACCCCCTGGCGGTCATCAAGAACGTGAAAGCCATGATCGCGGAGATCGCCCCGGGCCTCCCCAGCAAGGTCATCTTCGACTACGACAAGGTAACGCGCCGGGAAATCGAGGATTACGCCGAGAAAAACGGATTCACGGCTTTCACCGGTTCGGAAATAAACAACGACGCCTGGCTCGCCTACCTGGGCGACCTGGATCGCGACAAATGGCCCCCATGGCTTGGCACCAGCAAGATCACGGTGGTACCTTTCTATGATCGCACGGGCCTGATTTACGAGACGCTCGGCACCCTCAACACGGCCCTTATCGAAGAGATCCTGGTCACCATTATCGTCGTCCTGGTCATGGTGCGTCACCTGCGCAGTTCGATCCTGATCAGCGCCCTGCTCCCCCTGGCCGTGCTCATGTGCTTCATCGCCATGAAACAGTTCGGGGTGGATGCGAACATCGTCGCCTTGTCCGGTATTGCCATAGCCATCGGCACCATGGTGGATATGGGGGTGATTATATGCGAAAACATCTTGAAACACCTGGATGAAGCGGCGGAGGGGGAAAACCGCCTGGACGTGGTGTTCCGCGCTTCCAGCGAAGTGGGCAGCGCCATACTGACGGCGGTCTCGACCACTATCATCAGCTTTCTCCCCGTGTTCACCATGACGGGCGCGGAAGGAAAACTCTTCAAGCCGCTCGCTTTCACGAAATCCTTCGCCCTGCTCTCCTCCGTCATCGTGGCGTTGGTCATTATTCCGCCGGCGGCCCATCTGATCATCGCCGGCCGGATTCGTTCCCTTCGGATCAAACAGTGGACTATGGCGGGGCTTATTCTCGCGGGCATTGCCGTGGGGTACTATGTCAGTTGGTGGGCGGGCGTGCTCGTGGTGGCCATCGCCTTGTTTTCCCTGGTGGAAAGCTTCCTGCCGCCCTGGTTCGGGAAGACCGGCCCCCTGCTCGCCACGGCCCTGGCGACCATGGTGGTCACGGTGTATCTGACCAGGGACTGGCTTCCCCTGGGTCCCACGGAAGGACTCTTTCGGAACCTGGCCTTTGTGGTCCTCGTCATTGGCGGCCTGCTGGGTTCTTTCCAATTGTTCCAGTTCATCTATGCGCCCGTCTTGCGCTGGTGCCTGAATCATAAACTGCTGTACCTCACCATCCCGATCTTTGTCGTGGCCGTGGGACTCACGGCGTGGTGGGGTTTCGACCGTACCTTCAATTGGGTGCCGGGCTTTGCCGCCCGCTTGGGCATTGCGCCGGAAACCATCGAGGAAAGCCGGTTCTGGAAGGCGGCCGACGCCAAGTTCCCCGGCTTCGGCAAGGAGTTCATGCCCCCCTTGGACGAAGGCTCGTTTCTTTACATGCCGACGACCATGCCCCACGCGTCCATAGGAGAAGCGCAGAGTATCATCGCGTTCCAGGATCGGGCGATTACGGCCATACCCGAGGTGGAGACCGCGGTGGGGAAAATCGGCCGTGTCGAGAGCCCCCTCGATCCGGCTCCCATCTCCATGATTGAAACCGTGATCAATTACAAGTCCGAGTACATCACCAACGACGCCGGTCACCGGATCAATTTCCGTTATGACGAGGCCACGGGTGAATTCGCCCGGGACGACGAAGGAAACCTCATCCCCGACAAGCGGGGAAGACCCTTCCGCCAGTGGCGTGACAGCATCAAGACGCCCGGCGACATCTGGGACGAGATCGTCGCGGCCGCCACCATTCCCGGCACCACCTCGGCCCCCCGTCTCCAGCCCATCGCGGCGCGTATCGTGATGCTCCAGAGCGGTATGCGGGCGCCCATGGGCATCAAGGTCAAGGGCCCCGATCTGGCGAGTATCGAGCAGGTGGGACTCGAACTGGAGAAACTACTCAAGGAAGTTCCCAGCGTCGAGCCTTCGGCCGTCATTGCCGACCGCATCGTCGGCAAGCCGTACCTCGAGATCAACATCGATCTGGACGCCATATCCCGCTACGGCCTCAAAATACAGCAGGTGCAGGATGTGATCGAAGTGGCCATCGGCGGACGTCGCCTGACGACCACGGTAGAGGGCCGGGAACGTTATCCCGTCCGCGTGCGTTACATGCGCGAATTGCGCGACCAGATTGAGGCCATCAAGCGCATCCTGGTGCCGGCTCCCGACGGGGCACAGATACCCCTGGAGCAGCTTGCCAAGATCGAATTCCTCCGCGGACCGCAGGCCATCAAGAGCGAGGACACCTTCCTCGTGGGATACGTGCTCTTCGACAAGAAGCCCGAGTTTGCCGAAGTGGACGTGGTGGAGGATTGCCAGCGTTTTCTCCAGGAAAAGATTGCTTCCGGCGAATTCATGCTTCCCGCGGGCGTGAGCTATACCTTCGCGGGCAATTACGAAAACCAGATTCGCGCCCAGAAAACGCTTTCCATCGTGCTCCCCCTGGCGCTTTTCGCCATTTTCCTGGTGCTCTACTTCCAGTTCCGTTCGGTCCTGACCACGGCCCTGGTATTCAGCGGCATCCTGCTCGCCTGGGGCGGCGGTTTTATCCTGCTTTGGTTTTACGCACAGCCCTGGTTCCTGAACTTCACGATTTTCGATACGAACATGCGGGAACTTTTCCAGGTTCATCCCATCAACCTGAGCGTGGCCATCTGGGTCGGTTTCCTAGCGCTCTTCGGGATAGCCTCGGATAATGGTGTCATCCTCGCCACCTACCTGGATCAGAGCTTTGCAAGGCTCTTGCCCACGTCGATTGACGACATTCGGAAGGCCACCGTCGAAGGGGCGCAGCGCCGAATACGGCCCTGCCTGATGACGACCGGCACCACCATTCTCGCGCTTATCCCCGTGCTGACCTCGTCGGGGCGGGGTTCCGATGTCATGTTGCCCATGGCCATTCCCTCTTTTGGCGGCATGCTGGTCGTACTGATTTCCGTCTTCCTGGTGCCGGTGCTCTATTGCGCCATTCGCGAGATAAGGTTTACCCTCACGGGAACGGCCGCCACCGCGGAAATCGACTGACAGTGACATGGGGTGGGACGGGTGTTAAACCCATACGATGGAAGGTGTCTTAAGTCATGTTTGCAACACTGCTGGTAATCCTGGTGTCCGCCACGGGCGGCGCCCCGACTGATGTCTATGTTCCCAACGAGGAATTGCGTGCTTATCTAATCGAAGCCGCCGAAAACCACCCGGCCATCCGCGCGCGCCACCAGGAGTGGCTCATGGCGCTTCAGCGCGTGCCCCAGGTCACCTCCCTCGACGATCCCATGTTCACCCTGGGCGGGTTTCTGCAATCCACTTCGTCGCGTTTCAAGATGAAGGTCGCCCAGAAGTTCCCCTGGTTTGGAACGCTCCGCGTGCGGGGTGAACGGGCCACCGCCTATGCTGACGCCGCCCTCGCGCGCCTGGAAGAGGAGCGCGACCGCCTTTACGCGAAAGTGAAGGAGGCCTATTTCGAGTACCTTTATCTCGCCGACCAGGTCCGGGTGACCCAATCCCAGCAGGAAATCCTCGACTACATGGAAGACGTGGTGCGGGCACGCTACTCCCTGGGCATGGCCGGTCAGGACGACCTGCTGCGCTTGCAGATCGAGCAGGAACGCCTTCGTGATCGCTACGAACGTCTCACCGGCATGCGGCCCGCCCTGTCGGCCCGGCTGAGCGAGGCCCTGGGACGAAGCATTGGCGACGAATTCCCCTGGCCCCAGCCCGCCGCGCTCCCGGCTCCGCCGCCCGACGACGGGACCATCATCCGTGTGTTGCGCGCCAACAGTCCCCTCCTTCACGAATGGGACCGGAAGCTGGATGCCATCGACCGCGAGATCGAACTGGCCCGGAAGAAGGGCTATCCCGATTTCACCCTGGGCGCCGACTACACCACCATGAGCCAGCCGGCCGATAATCGCCCGGACCGCCCCTTTCCGGCGACCCTCCAGGGCGCCCGGCGGCTCTTCAACGCGGCCACGGGGCGGGGGCCCTTCGACGCCGCCACCTCCGCCATCGATCTGTACTCCGTGGGCAACTACGACCAGCCCATTTCCTCGCCCATCAGTCCGAAAGACAACTTCCTCCTGACCTTGTCGGTGAACGTGCCGCTTCACCGCAAGCGCGTGAAGGCCGGTATCGAAGAGGCGAAGCTGAAGGCAGCGGCGGCCACGTACAGCCGGGAGAAGACCGCGCTCATGCTGGAACGCGACGCCCGGGTGGCCCTCTTTGAGTTCGAGGACGCCATCCGAAGCGTCACGCTGTACACAGACTCCCTGGTCCCCAAGGCCGCCCAAACCTTCGAGAGCTTGCAGGCGGCCTATGGCAGCGGCGAGGAAGGAACGGTCTTTATCGATCTCCTGGACAGCATACAGGCGTTGCTTCGCCTCGAACTGGAACAGGTGCGTCTTTCCAGGGACGCGCAGCAGGCCGCCGCGAAACTTGAATTCCTTATCGGCGGCCCCTGGACGGATGTGGACGGCGGCCCTGCCCCTGCGGGACAGTCTGGCGGTGCTCCGGTCACCGTCGAGGCATCGGACGCGGCACAACCATAACCCTAGAAAAGGCAGTAGCGGCCCGTGCGGCGGCGTCTTGGGCGTCGCTCCTGTCAAGAAATATCCGGTCGGCACCGCCGCGTGCTACGTCGGCGCCGACAGCGTGTCGGGGTTCGCCAGGGGTTCTCCGCCGAGGATTTTGGCGAAAATCTCGGTGAGTATCATCGGCCAGCGTTGGTGCCAGGTCAACTGCCGCGCAGTTGACTTCACCTCGGAAAGGAAGGCGTTCACGCGGGTCAGAGCGCGCCTGATGTGTTGCGCCTGGGCGTGCATGGGGGTGATGGTGAGCGTGGTTTGCCCGCTGT
>JAJRTN010000152.1 GCA_024278275.1 Candidatus Hydrogenedentota bacterium | reverse complement strand
GAGCCGTGGGTGAGGAGGCTGAGGCCAGCCAGTCTGTTGAGCAGGCGCCTCCTTCTTAAGATGAGTTTTCGTGCTTTCGCATTCATGGGCATTCTCCTTTCGCATTAAGTATAGCATATGTTATATACGCTATACTTAAAAATCAAGAAGAAAGCCCGGCAAAGCCGGGCAGATGAAAGGGGTGGCAGTCTCTTGCGGCAGAGGGTTAGCCTAAACTACACTTTGCAAACACCCTCTTAGGGGAAATGACCTTCCAGCGCTCATAACCCAAAGGTCGTAGGTTCGAATCCTACCCCCGCTAAGATAGGAAGAGTTGCCTGGCGACCATGACGCTCCGTCAAATCCAGGCTGAAGTCCAGCGCCATCTGAAATATGGGGTCAGAGCATTTTCCAGATCAGGAACTCTGTGCCTCTTGTCGGTCCCGTCTTCAAAGAACAAGTGAGAAACGAAACACGGCAACATCCTCCGGGCCGAGTTCAACCTTGAAAGCCGTCCTCTTTGGCGCCATTCCCCAGGGCACATCTTCTTTCGTGACCAAGTTCCAAAGTCGATGCCTTCGCGTCACGTTCGCGCGCGGGTCGAGGGTTATCGTGGCGCGGGCCGTGTCGGGGCCGGGGTTGAAGGCGGTCAGGTAGAGCGTGTCGCTTTCTCCGAAGCGTTCGAGCCAGACCGCCGGGTTGTCCGAGGTGGCGAAGGTCAGTGGTCGCCAGCCCGCCTCAGCCACCTCCTGGATGAGGGGGACGAAGCGCTCGAAGACCGGGCGGTGCCGCGCCACCACGACGGGATCCTTCCAGTACCAGCCGCCGCCGGGGGCCGCCTGATTGGAGGGAAACATCCCGTAGAAAAGGCAGCGCTTCACATAGCGCGTCTGCTCCTCCACCGTGAGGTCGCCGTATTGCAGCAGACAGTAGGGCTTGTCGCGTGCCATGAAGCGGGCGTGGTTGAATTTCTCGTCGGGCCAGGGCTGCCAGGTATCGCCGTGCTTCCAGTTCAGTTCATTGCCCATTGCATCGAGATAGGGCGCCACGAACGGTGTCACTGGCACACAGTTGCCAAAGATAATTTTTCCCTTGGGCTCGAGTTCCAGCGCCAAGCGTCGGACGAAACCCGCGTGGGCGTAGAGTTGGTGCAATACGGGTCGCCGCGCGCTATCGAAAACGAGGGGCTCCTCCGTATAGGGCCAGTGATCGCGGCGGTAGTTGAGGTCCGCCTCGTAACACTCGATGGTGTCGAGGTACACGCCGTCCAGTTTGCCCTGCAATAGCTCGGCTTGCTCGAAACCGCCATTGCGCAGCAGGTTTTCCGACTGGCCCTGGACCGTCAGTCGCAGGTTGTCCAGCCAGAGCGTGGCATCGCTGGGTGTCCAAGTGGGCGAAGAGATACTCACTTTCGCCGCGAAAGGGGCGTCCTCGACCATGGCCGTGACGGTCATGGTCCGCCAATCGGCTCCGGTCCCCTCAAGCGTCTCCGTGCCCGACGTGGACTGGCCGTCGGCTTGAATGAGTTCCAAACGGGCCGTGAAGGGCACACCCGTGGTGGACACCGCACGTGCGTCCAACGACAAGGTGTACGTTCCCGCCACGGACGCATCCAGGTAGAACACCTGTTCAATACCGCGCAGGTATTGTTCGTAGTAGGAGCTGCCCTCGACGGGATCCATGCGGAGCGATTGCCCTCCCTCCGTATGGCGCGTGGTGTCGATGGCGAGGAAGGGGTGCGACGCGGTGCGGGCCGCCGTCCAGCCTTCCACGTGCCAATGCCGCCACACGGCATCGGCTTCGCGGATGAGTTGCCGATCCCAGCCTCCAAGTGAAAAGGGCGCGTCGGTCGGCGGCTGCAGCAACTCATTGTGATTCACGATCATCATGTTCTCATTTCGCCCACCCTCGGGGCCGCGGAAGAAATAGCCGTCGGGCTGTCCCCACGGATCGGCCACATAGGCCCCCTTATAGGCCGGGTAGCGTCGCCTGATGTCAAGTGGCAAGTCGTCGCGTTTGGCGATGCGCTCGGTAAGCGCAATCGAGGCCTCGGGCAAAGGCGGGCCGTGGATCTCCGGTGCGTCAACTCCGGGCGTCAACTCGTGGTGATGAATCCATGGCTCGGCGTAGCGCAGTGTGTAGAGGCCCTGACGGTCTTCCCAGCCCACGTTGCACACGGCCTCGACGAACTGGAAACCCAGGGACGCCCAGTCACCGGCCACGGCGTCCGGGGTGATGAAGGGCAGCCAGATGCCTTGCCGTTCCACGTCATTCCGAAAAGCCCAAGCGAACAATTGATGATACTGTTCCGTGGCCCCTCGAAAACCGTCGCGTGTGTCGTAAGGGAAAAGGTAGGCCGTGAAGTCGCCGCGATTAGCCCAAGGTCCGGCATCGGGACTCATCCCCACGTCGATGCGCAGACGGAAGACGCGTGTGCCAGCGTCGTATTCAATCTGGTGAAGTCGAGGCGCGTCGGGTGGGATGGCCAACGCCAGGCCCAGCCCGTCGGCGGTCTCGACACAACCCAGCGGGTAGCGGCTGTTGTAACCATCGCGCCCCGCGCCATACCACAGGCTGTCACGGTAAACCTGCCCCGCTTCAATGATGCGGCGACCTCGGAAGTGGTCGCGCCACACCCCGCCCACCGCGTCGATGGGAATGGAAACATAGACGCTGAGGGCGCGGTCCTCGGCGGTAAGACTTTGCCACCGGCACTGAATTTCCAGGGTGTCGCGCCGGGGCAAGTAGGTGATCAGTCCCGACAGCTTCGCGTCCTCATCATGGAACGTCTGGTGTACGGCATTGCCGATGGGTTCCGGGGGCGTGTCCGGAGCGTAGCGGCGGTACTGTCCCGCGCGCAGTTCCACGCCGCGATACCAGGCCGTCCCCGCCCCGTTCGGCACGGACAGGTCGAGATCCACCTGGTCCAGCGGCGCGTCGGGACAGAGGACGACACGGTTGAACTGGGGGCCGTGGTCGTATTGTCCGAAGAATGCCGAGCGCTCGGGCATGTGTCGGCCATCGGCGTAGACACCGTTCGCGTTCAGCGCCAGGTGCCGGTTCCACCAGCCCAGCGCAAGTGCTTCGAGATCGGCACGACACCAGCCCGACAGGATGAGCGGCGCCGCTTCGTTCTGCTCCAGTTTCACCATCTGCTTCGGTCGCAGGTTGTCCTCGCCTGAAACACGCAGCCACGGGCCGCCATCGCCCGCGGGGTCCGCTTCGGTGGCCTCTTCGGGCATGCCCCACGACTGTCCTTCAAGCAAATCGGGCGCGCTTGGATCGTCCAAGACTTCCTCGAAGCGAATGAGCGGGGTCATACCGAGTTCCATGGAGCTACCCCCCACCGAGAGGCGAACCCCCGCGCCGTTGGCGGCATCGAGGCTCAGGGCTAGGCTGTTCCCGATGCTGATGGTCAGGCCGCCATCCCCTGAATAGACAGCACCCTCCCGCTGGGCGGTTGCCATGGGGGCATACACGGCCAAGCCGATGGCAATGGCGAGAACTCCGAATAGGTTGGCCCGCATAGTGTATCCCTCTCCCGTGGCGATTCTGTTGGCCTGTGCGCCCATCCTGTGTATCATGGCGCGTACCGTGTTGTAAAGAACCACGCCCAAAGGACGTGGCTTTGCTTTGGCTACCCAGAGAATGCAAGCACGGGCCACGTCCCGCAACGCTGTTTGCTTAATCACTGGAGCTTCAGTTGCTCCTCGTGACGATCTTTCTTTTCCTGAAACTTGACGTATTTGCGTATCATCTCCTCGTTAAGTCCCACAGTGTCTACACAGTATCTAGGCGCCCAAGAACGGTTGCCCCAATAGGGCTTACGCTTCAGATACGGAAACTGCTTGAATACGCGAATGGCTGAACGCCCTTTCAAGATGCCCATCATATCCGAAATCGACTTCTTGGGCGGAACCAGCGTGATCAAATGAACGTGATCCGGCTGAACATTTAACTCCACACACTCGCAAGTGCTCTGCCCAAGAAGAACGCGAAGACAATTGCTCACCTCCTTTTCCATAACTCCTTCGAGTACGCGATAACGATACTTCGGCACCCACACCATGTGGTATTGGCAATGCCATATCGCATGTGATAGCTTATGCGCCCGGCAGGGCGCACCCACTTGGAGGTGCAAGTCCTCTACAGGCCCGGCAGCGGGAACTGTTAGCCGGACGGCAAGGGTGTCCATCGCGAGGTGGAATCTGAAGGAAGCCGCAGGCAAAACGCTGACCCGACGAAGAGAAATCGCATAGGAGGCGCCCACGCCGGATGAGAAGGCATGTATCTTCAAAGTCCAATAGCTGCACGGAAGGCGTGGTCGTATATGCGGCGGGTATAAGCGGGAAGGTGGGAGCGCATTACCCGGGGAGGTCTGTCTACCTGCCTTGTGCCAGGGGTGTCGCGAGGCGCTCCGATGGGTAGTCAGAAGTCAGCCGAGGGCATAGTAGGTTCCTCGACCGAACTGAAGGCCCGAACGTGTTGTGTGGGATAGGAGCCCGGAATTTCGATGATGGCAGGAGACGCAGGCCGTCGCGCTGAGAAGCGAGGCACTACCCCGGAGGGTAGCGGACGGAATCCGCGAGAATATGGGGCCGGTGCGTCAAACATCACGGCAAGGATGGAATTCTCTTATCCGGAGACGAGTAGTATGATGGATGCGGTGGTCGAAGGCGAGAACATGTGGTCGGCGTTACGGCGGGTGGAACGCAACCAGGGTGCGGCGGGTGTGGATGGCATGCCGGTGGCAGACGTTCGTTCCTATCTCAAGGAGCACTGGCCGCGTATCAAAGCGGAACTGCTGGAGGGACGGTACGCCCCCGGGCCGGTGCTGCGGGTGGATATCCCAAAGCCCGATGGAAAGGGTATGCGCCGATTGGGCATTCCCACGGTGTTGGACCGTCTGATTCAGCAAGCGTTGCATCAGGTGATGCAGCCGGTCTTTGACCGGGACTTTTCGGAGTCGAGCTACGGTTTCCGGCCGGGCCGGAGTGCCCATGACGCGGTTCGTCAAGCCCGCGAGCATGCAGCGACGGGCCGGCGATGGGTCGTGGATATGGACTTGGAGAAGTTTTTCGACCGGGTGAACCACGACCTCTTGATGTCGCGGGTAGCCCGGAAGATCAAGGACAAGCAGGTACTGAAGTTGATACGGCGGTACCTGCAAGCGGGAGTGATGAAGGAGGGCCTCGTGTCCCAACGTATCGAAGGGACGCCGCAAGGCGGTCCACTCTCGCCGCTGCTGTCCAACATCCTGCTGGATGACTTGGACAAGGAGTTGGAGAAGCGGGGTCACCGTTTTTGCCGGTACGCCGACGACTGCAACATTTACGTTGCGTCCAAGCGGGCCGGTGTGCGCGTGCTCGCCTCGCTCACCCGATTCGTGGAACAACGACTCAAGCTCAAGGTGAACAGGGCTAAAAGCGCGGTGGACCGTCCCTGGAAGCGAAAGTTTCTCGGCTACAGCATGACGTACCACCACCAACCGCGTTTGAAGGTTGCGCCCCAAAGCCTCCGGCGATTCAAAGGCAAGATACGCGCTTTGTGCCGCCGGGCTCGCGGACGCAACCTACGCCGTTTCATCGACGCGCTCAAGCCAGTGCTGCGAGGCTGGGTGAACTATTTCCGACTGGCCGAGGTAAGGGGCGTGTTTGAAAAGCTTGACCAGTGGTTGCGACGCAAACTGCGCTGCATCCTCTGGCGGAAATGGAAGCGCGTCTACACCAGGGCCAAGAACCTGATGAAACGAGGGTTGGCCAAAGAGCGAGCTTGGCGCTCCGCTACCAACGGGCGTGGTCCGTGGTGGAACGCCGGGGCCTCGCACATG
>JAJRTN010000151.1 GCA_024278275.1 Candidatus Hydrogenedentota bacterium | reverse complement strand
CTTTCGCATTAAGTATAGCATATGTTATATACGCTATACTTAAAAGTCAAGAAGAAAGCCCGGAAAAGCCGGGCAGATGAAAGGGGTGGCAGTCTCTTGCGGCAGAGGGTTAGCCTAAACTACACTTTGCAAACACCCTCTTAGCCGCAACACACGAACTACTGGGACCGAACGCGGTCCTATGGATGGCACGTAAAAAGCTCCTCAATTTCGCAAATGCCCGTGCAGATGACACTTGACAGGCTCGGCGGAACTCGCTAAAGTGGTTCCGTACTTGGGGTGTCGGCCACAACTGAGACAAACCGGCAGGCGCAAGCTCCAATGAATGCGCGTCTTGACAACAGGCTGCCGTCCGGCAGTTTGTTGCTCACGCGCATAGGGGGTGGCACCAAACGCCAAGCGTTTCAATAGCAACGAATGGACGGGAGCCTATGAAAACGACACACACACTTCGATTTTTCGCCACCTGTGCCTCTTGCGCAGTGTTGTTCGCGGTGACCGTGGCGGCGCAAACCCAGTTGCCCGGTATGTCATCCGTGTTCAGCAAGTCCCGCTCAACGGATGAAGATATCATCTACTTCCGGAACAACGATGTTCTCAAGGGGGAAGTACTCAACAAGACCTTTTCCGTATCCACACCCTATGGAGAATGTACCGTGCCCTTGCGCAGGTGCGCGGGGCTATCCTTTGAGGGCGCTCGGGCCAATACCGAAGCGTTGGTCACCGTCAACTATAACCGCATTACCGGGATCATCCAAGACAGGTCCATTCAATTTAGAATTGGCACGTCGGGCGAACCCTTGGATATTCGCAAGGAGAAGATTCGTTTCATTCTCCTGAAGAAATCCGCGCAAGAAACCGCGTTCGTGGATCTTCAGCGAAAAACCAACCTGTTCCTGATGGTCAATGGAGATTTGTTGACGGGACAGCCGGCCAACTCCGGTCTGCGTATTACCACGGATTATGGGCAGGTTCCGGTGACCTTCAAGGAGATTAAGGATGTCGTGATGCAAGGCGGAAACAACGTCACCGCCGTCATACAGAAGAAGAACGGCGACGTGATGCGTGGCACGCTCGCAACCGAGGAACTCACCATCAATCTCGATGTGGGCGTTTCCGTGGAATCCATTTACAAGGACAAGTTCGCGAAAGTATTCGTGGACGATGGCAACCGCCAGGTTCTGGCCCATTTCGGGCTGGCCCGGCCCATCGAGGGTGAGTCCGATGGCGCGGGCTTCATACCCAATGCCGAAGGCAACGTGATTACGAACACCATCGGGATGAAGCTTAAGCTTATCCCCCCGGGCAGCTTCATGATGGGGTCGCCC
Source organism: Candidatus Hydrogenedentota bacterium (assembly GCA_024278275.1). Classification (GTDB taxonomy): domain Bacteria; phylum Hydrogenedentota; class Hydrogenedentia; order Hydrogenedentales; family JAJRTN01; genus JAJRTN01. The sequence continues at coordinate 5,465 of JAJRTN010000151.1, read as the reverse complement.
GACTCCGAACCGTCTCGGGACGAGGATGAAGGCCCGCAACACAAGGTCACGTTGACCAGGGCGTTCTACATGGGCCTGACGGAAGTTACGCAAAGTCAGTGGAAAGCCGTTATGGGCACCGATGTGCGCCAACAGCGGGACAAGGCGCACCCGGAGTGGGATTTACACGGCTTCGGCCCCCGGCACCCGATGTACTATGTGTCGTGGGAGGAAGCGCAGGAATTCTGTAAGAAACTGTCGACCAAGGAGGGCCACTAATACCGTTTGCCCACCGAGGCGGAGTGGGAGTACGCCTGCCGCGCGGGCAGCCGGACGGCCTACTACTGGGGAAAGGACTGGGATGGGCAATATGCTTGGTGTGGCGAGAATAGCGGGACGATAATCCATGAGGTGGCCGGACGAAAGCCCAATGCCTGGGGTTTGTATGACATGAGTGGGAATATCTGGGAATGGTGCCAGGATTCCTACGAGAAGAACATCTACCCCTTTGAGGCCCGGACGGACCCCATTGGTCCTTCGGGGGGCAAGTACCGGGTGCTTCGTGGCGGTTCGTGGTACGGCCATACGGAGGGCTGTCGTTCGGCCTCTCGCGACAGGCGCACCCCGGGCTATCGGAGCGCCGCCTACGGCTTTCGTGTTGTGCGGACTCCGTAGCGCTTTTCGCTGTTCCCCTTTAACCCTTTGTCCTATTTCTCTTTACACTCATCGCGCGTAGCGCGATCGCGATTTTTTTTGGGAGCGATGTGGCAAAGCAAAATGAACTTCCGATCATCCAGCGGATGTACGACCTGATTCAGTGGTACGTTCCGCGACTGAACAAGTTCCCCCGCAATTACAAGCACTCGCTGGGTGATCGGATTCAGGCGCAATTGTACGCCTTGCTGGAAGGCTTGATTCGCGCCCGGTATGCGCGGGAGAAGGCGTCGTTGCTGGAATCGTTGAATGTGGAATTGGAGGTCTTGCGCTACCAGACTCGGCTGTGCAAGGACTTTGAACTATTAGACGTTCGGCGATACGGTCACGTAAGCAAGCTGATCAACGAGATAGGCGAGAGCTTGGGTGGCTGTGGTCACGCAAGATCTGACGTCGCATTATCCGTGCCTATCCGTGGTTCAATCCGATTTTTTCAACCACGAAATACACAAAATACACGAAAGGGATGAGTCCCTTATCTGGTGAAATGCTGTACAAAGGGTCACGAAAATGTGTTTGCCCCTTTCTTCCGTCATTCCCGCGAACGCGGGAATCCACGGGAAAGGTCCAGGGGTTGCCCCGTATTATGGAGCCCCGCTTTCGCGGGGATGACGATAACGTAGAAGCGGCTTCCAGCTGCTTTGAAAAGGCTGGAAGCCTCTTCTACTTTGCTTCGGAACCATGGTTCTCCGTGGAGAGGATTCCTGGTTCCGGCTGAGCCGGGCCGGGGCCTCGCGTTATCGCCATTGCGCGCCCTTACGGCTACCGCGCCTTCCATTTCACGCCGCGAAACTTTGCGCCCGTGCTTCCCCAGGCGTAGAGGGCGATGGTGCCTTGTCCAAAGGTGGCGTCCGTGGCGCGGAGGTCTTCCTGGCCGTCGAGGTAGACCACGATCTCCGGGCCGGTCAGTTGGATCCGTACCTTTTGCCAGGTGTTGGCCGGGTAGCCCGCCTTTTTCACGGCCAGCACGTGGTAGTCGTCGCCGTTCTTGCAGGCGAGAATATGGAACCGGCGCTGCTGGTCCATGGCCCACAGGTAGTAGTGGTTTTCATCCTTCACGCGGAAGGCCATGCCGAGGCCGTCGTCATCTTCCGAGGCGATCTCCAGCGCCAGGTCGCCATCGGTCCAGGCGTCCCCCGGCTGATACACGCGCAGCGTGCCGGGCCGTTCCGTTTGGGGATCCACGTTTGCCGCGTCCCCCTTGAACAGGTTGGAGCGCTCGGCGGCGACACCGTTCTCGACCACCCATTTACTTGTCGCGGGCGTTCCGCCGGGCGCGTCGATCACCCGCCATGCGTCACCCGCGAGGGGCAGGGCCGCCGGATCGATGATGTAGCGCGCCGTGGCTACCGGACTCGGCGCCTGGCCGGAACGAAAGGCGCGCGCCTGGAGCGTCGCGGTCCGCGTCACGGGGATGGGGGCCTGGTAGCGGGGCGAGGACTCGCTTGGGGATTGTCCGTCGAGGGTGTAGCGGATCTCGGTTTCCTCGCCTTCGGCCGTGAGGGCGACCGTGATGGGTTTGGCGGACAGTCCTTCCTGTGGCGCGATGATGGGCGCGCGAATACCCCGGGGTTCCAAAGCAAAGGTCGCCTTGTTGAGGTAGCTGCACCGGCATCGGTTCGAGGCCTCGGGCACCAGCAGGAGTCCGCCCACGGGGAGCGCGTTGATCCAGCATCCGGGCCGAATGCCGCCGTAGTTTTCGGTCATGCGGTTCAGGGTCAGGTCCCAATAGCCGAGGGTGGCCGAACGGAAGGCGAGCATGTCCCGCGACCCGGCGAGAATACCGCAGCCATAGGAGCGGGAGAAGGGAAAGGGACGCGGCTTGGCGGTGAGAAGATCCCACGCGCCGCCCTGGACGTAGACCGTTCGGTCGTTGATGATCGGCCGCGAAGCGTAGTTGGCTTTCACGTCCCACAGGCGTTTACCGGTGGTCATGTCGAACGCGGCCAGCCGTCCGCCCACCTCGGAAGGCAGTTTGAACCGGGTCGCCTGGTACCCCATGATCAGCACGCCGTACTTTTCGCTCAGGGCAAGCATGGTGCCGAAGATGTCCTCCCGCGCCCGCCAGACCTCGGCACCCGTGTCGCCGTCCAGCGCCACCAGTTCCCCGGGCGGTTGGGGGGTGTCGTCACCCCGCCGCCGGTCCCGCGTGGCCATGGGCCGGTCGATGAGGAAGACCTTGCCCCCGCCCACGGCGATGGCATTATTCCGAATCGAATGGACCGGGGTGAATTGCCACTTCACGGCCCCCGTTTTCGCGTCCAGGGCGAAGAAAAGGAGGGACTCGCTGAACAGTTGGCTCATGTCCGATTTCAGGAAGGCCCAGGTAACCGTGTGACTTTCCCGGTAAAGCGAGCCAAACAGCGTGTTGCCGTCGCAGGCGATATACCCCCATCGGCCCGGCGCGCCATCGGGACGGGGTGGCGCGGTAATCTCACGCAGCAGCGTGCCGGTGCGTGCGTCGATACGGAGGCAACGGTCATCGCGCCGCAGGTAGATGACGCCGTCGGCCATGCAGAAATTGCTTCCCGTAATGGCCGTGCCGTTGAGGTGCTCCTGGTCGTAGGCTTTGAGAATGCCCGGCAGCGGAAAGTTCCACAGCACCGTGCCGTTGTAGGCGTCGAGGGCGCGCAGACCGTTAAGCCCCTCGACAAAGATCCTGCCGTCCCAGAAAAGCGGGGCGGGCCCCCGGCCATGGCGCGAAGGCATTTCCAGGTCGTTGTCCGTGAACCAGAGCATGCCCAGGGGGCCGCGGAGCAGGGAGTCGTCAGAGCAAAGCGAATTGCCCGCGTCGGCGTATTCGTGGGTCCATTCGCCGGCGCCCTCCAGGGGACCGCGCTTCCAGCCCTGCACGGTGGCGTGGCGTGACGTGTAAATGCCGCCCCCATAGGGCCGGAGGCAACGCTCCGCTTCCGCCCGCGCGGCGGCGGTGTCCATGACGACCTCCGAGGTATAGACCAGGTTGGCGAAGTAGTCGGGGAGGCCCGTGCGGTCGTAAGGACGGGCCAGCACGGTGATACGGCGGCCATAGAGGTCGCGGGGGATGGCGTCGCGAAGCCGTTGCGCCGTCGCGGCATCGTCCGCCACCAGGTAGACATTGAACGCCGAAGCCTCGGCCAGCGCCAGGGCCAGGTCGGCGTTTTCCATGTCCACGAGCAGGCAATAGCCCCGGTCCACCGCCACGGCGTCCACCAGGTCCTTCGCCAGGGTCTTCACCGATGGGGGGAGCTCACGGGCGCCCGTCTTCGCGGCACCCGTCTCTTTCGCCGTCACGACGCCGGGAGCGAAGCACTGGATGTTCCCCGTGTCCGTGCCCACGAAGAGCGCGCCCTCCGACACGGCCAGGGACAGGGGCGTGCCCCGCGTGGAAAAGGTGGCCCGTACGCCGGGCGCGTTTACCGACAGGAGCCGCACCCGGTCGTCCGCGCCGCCCAACACCACCGTATCGCCCGCGCCGATAAGGGCCGTCGCGGCGCCGCCTTCCCAGGGCACCGTCCATACCGGGGCACTCGGCACGCGCTTCGTCGTTTCCTTTCCCTTGCGATCCAGGGTCTGGACTGTCTCGAAGAGCGGCGACCGTGGTACGGCGCGCACTTCGTTTCCGGTCGCGTACACGATGTGTTTCGGGAATACCGCCATGCGGTCCGACACCAAGCCGCTGGACAGCAAGGTGCCGTCCTGAATGCTGAAGGCATCATTCCGCGCGAACATGACATTGCCATCGGTGGTAACGAAGGGGCCCGCGCCCCGCGCGTTGTATTCCTGCAGGCGGAAGTACCGGAAGGCCCCGGTGTCCAGGTCAAAGGCCGCGGGATTGGCTCGGCCCGTCGGTACCAGCAGTGTATTATCGCCGATGGCCAGGTAGCCCTGGGCCGACACCCCGCTCTTCGCCTCGGCCGTGGGGTGGGGCTGGGGCATCTCGATGTAGCCCGACGTGTCGTTGCACCACCGCACCGCCCCCGTCTCCGGGTCGAGGGCGTAGAGGTAGATGCCCTCCGACGGCCAGATGCCCGCGCCATAGTAGAGCACGCCCCCGTGGAGCGTCACCGCGCCCCGCGCCGGCCACCGCGCCATCATCCGCCCGTTGCCCAGCAGCAGGTCATCCGTCGGCCCGCCGCGTTTTCGCCACAGGAGCCGCCCGTTGGCCGCGTCGAGGGCATAGCAGTGGCCGTCATCGCTCACCACGTACAACCGCCCGGCGTCATACACCGGCGCGAAACGCACCGGCCCGTCCGTGTCGAAGGTCCACGCCACCGCGCCCGATTCGGCGTCCAGCGCATACACCCGGTTATCCGCCGAGGCTCCGAAGTAGACCAATCCTCCGCCGACGACGGGGTGATACGCATAGTCATAAGGTTGCCGCGTGTCCTCGCCCCGCCATGCGGGATCCGGGGGTTGCGGCGGCACAAAGGTCCATTTCAGCGACAGATCCGTTCCCAACCCGGCGCTGGCATACCCCGACCGTGCCGCGTCATGCCGAAACTGCGGCCACTCCGCCGCGGCGGAAAACACCACCATCATCCCCGCCAGGAACACACCCCAAAAAACACGCATGGCCAAGCTCCTCCAATATGACAAACCGTCCAAGTATACCTTGGAACGGCCTCGATCTGAAATCCCGGTTCCGACATCGGGCCTGCGTCACCAAAGTGAGTTTTTCGATTTTTCTTTTGTTTTTGGGCAGTAGCATGTAGTATATATACTACATGGCCGTTGATTACAACCACAGGAGGATTGAGTATGACCCGGCTCCAACAATTGGAAGCACAACG
>JAJRTN010000014.1 GCA_024278275.1 Candidatus Hydrogenedentota bacterium | reverse complement strand
TGCGTCTGATTTCAGACGTAACCCGCGCATATCAGAGTGACACGTCGTCGAAGCAACCGTCCTCGTCCGCCTTCTTCAGGCTCCCGTTCAAGCCACCTCCATAGAAATCAATCAATCAATAAAATCGGCTTTGGAATAAGGGGTTGAAAAGGTCGGTCCATATCATGGTGGGCCTTGGCCCACCATGGCCTTTCTTTCAAGGGAGGCTGTTTCGTCGTCAAGGTTTCAGGCTTGGTGGGCCAAGGCCCACCCTACGTACTGCGTTTCACCATGAAGCGCAGCCCGCTTCGGCAAACGAGTCCCGCCCAGGCCACGGACTTTGTGCGACTTGGGAGTAAAGGTATCGCTTAGCCGGTGTGTTTTCCCATCATGCTGACGAATTCACGAAACATGGCGGTATCGAGTTCTTTTCGCATCTTCTGGTTCATAAGTTGCAGGGCCTCGAAGGTGTGCATCGCCTCCTTGTAGGACCGGCGCGTCGTCAGGGCGTCAAAGATATCCGCAATGGTGGACATGCGTACCCACCCGCTCACGTCGTCCCCCCCAAGGCCGTCGGGGTAGCCGCGCCCGGTAAGCTTCTCATGATGGTGCCGCACAACGTCCAGCCCTATTGGGTCCTGGTAACCCTGTTCCATGAGAATGTCGTACCCAAAGGCCGGGTGTTGCTGCATCTGGGCCCACTGCGCGGGAGCCAAGCGGCCTTTGCTGTTGGTCACCTCCGTGTCGATCATGCTCTTGCCCACATCATGCAGGAGAGCGCCCTGTCCCAGCCGCTGCACGATGGCCTCGTCATACCGGAGATGCTGCGCAAGGGCCGTCGTGTATACGAACACATTCACACTGTGCGTGTAGGTATAGTAGTCATAAGACGTGATTTTCATGAGGTGTTCGAAGGAAGTGCCCTCCGCATACAGAAAGCGCACCATGTGCTCGACAAGTTCGCCGCTCCGCTCCACCATGCCACCAGAGCGAGGATCCTCGAGCACCTCCCGCACCAGCCCCTGGGCGGAATCGTAAAGCCGGGAAACCCGCTCTTCCATGGAAACGCTGGAGTCTGCGAGGATATTACCCAGATTGCGTTCGAGATAACGCTGATATGGCCCCCGTTGTACATCCGCCACGTAAACTTCATCCACGGCATTGGACACCAGACGATCCCGCGCTTCTTCCGAGAAGGGAAGCGATTTCCGCCGGTACAATACCGGCTCCCCCGTGGCAGAGGCTGGCGGAAGATACAAATCGAAATCGATCACCTCATCCAGTCTCAGCGTTTGAATGGCGATGGAAAAGAAACCCGGGAGTTTCTCTTCCGCCTGTTTTCCCGCCCGGCTTCTCACGGCCATACGCCCCACGACCTCCCATTCGTACACTATGCTGCCAATACTAGCATGAAAGCTCTCATAGGGCAATCAAAAAATCCTCGATCGGGGCTGCGGTTTTGCTTTGGATGGGATAACGGCGTAGGCTGAACCGGCTGACTTGATAATCCCGGCGTGGCCGGCAGGTCACGCATGAACCAGGAAGGAGATCGGGGCAATGACGGCGGACGGTATTTCGAGGAGGACATTCATGAAAGGTGTTAGCGCGGGAACGGCGGCCGCGGCATTGACCCAGGGCGCGGCCACCGCGCGTGACAAGAAGAAGCGGCCCAACGTGGTGCTCTACGTGGTGGACGACCAAGGCACGGACGATGCGGGATGCTACGGCAATCCCGTGATTCACACGCCGGGACTTGACCAGTTGGCGGGCGCGGGGACACGCTTCCGGAACGGTTTCTGCACGACACCCTCGTGCAGTGCGAGCCGGTCGGTGATTCTCACGGGCTGGCACAACCACGCCACGGGACAATACGGCCATGCCCACGCCTACCATCACTTCGTGTCCTTCCCCCATGTGAAAAGCCTGCCGTATTTCCTGGGCCAGGCCGGCTACCGAACCGCACGCGTCGGCAAGTACCACGTGGCGCCGGAAGCGGTCTATCACTTCGAGCGGGTGCTGAAAGGGGGATCACCCGAGCAGATGGCCGAGAACAGCCGCGCCTTTATCACCGGGGACGAAGACCAGCCCTTCTTCCTTTATCTCTGCACCACCGAGCCCCACCGCCCCTTTCACCACGAAGGCTCACGGCCCATATCGCCCGAGGAGGTCATCGTTCCGGATTACCTGCCCGACACCCCCGAATGCCGCGAGGAACTCGCCCGGTATTACATGTCCGTCGAACGCGCCGACAGGGGACTGCTGCGCCTTATTGAGGTGCTGAAAGAGACGGCCCAGTGGGACAACACCATGGTAATCTACATTTCCGACAACGGCATCGCCTTTCCCGGGGCCAAGACCAATCTCTACGAACCGGGCATGCGTTTGCCCTGCGTCGTACGCAGCCCCTACCAGGAAAAGAAGGGCCATACCTGCGACGCGCTCGTGGACTGGACCTCCATCACGCCCACCATTCTCGATTTCTGCGGCGCATTGCCGGCGGACCATGCCTTCCACGGCCCGTCGTTCCTTTCCGTCCTCGAAGAAGAATCGCCCGAGGGTTTCGACGAGGTGTATGCCTCGCACACCTTCCACGAGATCACCATGTACTACCCCATGCGTGTCGTGCGCGGGCGGCGCTACAAACTGATCTGGAACATCGCCCATGGTTTGGAGTATCCCTTCGCCTCCGATTTGTGGGAATCCACCACCTGGCAAGGGATCATCGAGCGCAAGGAGGAACTCTACGCCCAGCGCTCCGTGGACGCCTATATCAAGCGTCCGGCCTTCGAGCTGTACGACCTCCAGGAGGACCCCGACGAGTTGCAGAACCTCGCCGATGAGCCGAAGCACGGGGAATTGCTGGCGGCCATGAAGGCAAAGCTCAAGGCCTTCCAGGAACGCACGAAGGACCCCTGGATCCTGAAATGGGATCACGAGTAACCCTGCCTGTCGGTGCGGCAGCGAAAGAAACGCATGGCATTGAGCCAGTTCGAAGGGCGTGCTAGTATAGCTCCGTAAAGCAGGAACGGTTGGGAGATCCCGTGCGGGCGGCAGGAGAAAGAGCCTTTGCTTGAGCGGCTTGTCGAGTATGTGTTGGAGCAACCGGAGAATTTCTGTGCGCAGTTGCTCCTGCAGGACATGGCCCTTTGTCAGGCCTGGCTGGAATCGTGTGACGGGGATGGGGAAGAAGCGGGGCGCGTGAAGGCGCTGCGGGATCGGGTGGTCTGCTGGCAACAGGCGGAGCCCGCCGCCGTGGAGTCCACCGCCGGGCGTCGCCAGCAGATGTTCCTGCGCGAGGCGGTTTCCAGGATTCAGCGCAAAGGTCTCGATGCGCTGAGCAACAGCGAGGTCTTTTTCCTCCACGCCGTGGATCGCCTTCTGACGCAGGTGGTGAATCCCGAACGCTTTGCCCGGGTTGAACGTCTGCTGAGACGCAGCAGGGATCGGCTCATTCAGCGTTGCGAGGGAATCCGGCCCACCCCCCATCTCCCCGATTTGAGCGGCCTGATCCAATATGTCACGGAAGCGGACATCCTTCAGGCGCCCGTGCGCGATACCCGGTTGCTCGCGGGAATCGAACTTCCCTGCCGGGGGCCTGTTTTGAGTGCGTCCTGCCATCTGCGCGTCCTGGGCGATGTTCCCGAACGCAGCACGGTCGTGGTGGAAGGCGCGGGGCATTGCTGCGTCGATGGTTATGTTATGGGGCGTGTATTGTCGAAGCGACAATGCGAAATCCGGGGGAATATCTCCGGCGTGGCGGTCGTGCTCCACGGTGATATTCGGGCACGCAGCATCATCAACAACGCCCAGGTCATCGCGAAAATGGGCAGCGTATATTGCCAAAGCGCCCAGGGCCCCAAGCTGGTTTTCGCCGGACGACGGTTGTCCATCGCCGGTGACACCATGCTGGGGAATTACATTGCCCGCAAGATGGATGTGGGCAACGATGTGCGTGGAGGCCGGATCCAGGTTTCAGAACTGGTTCAGGCCAAGCACTTCCGGCACCTGGGGGCCAATACGCTTTCCGTGGTGCTGCGCCGCGAACTGAACTGCGAGGACTTTGGTGAGGTCACCGGCGCGGAGCTGAAGAAACTCCTGTCACGGGCCTACCGTTTGCGAAGCGTGGCGCATCATTTCGAGGCCGTGGGAAACCTGGCCCAAAACGAGGCCGAACGGTCGGCACAATCGGTTCTCATGTACGTTTTCGGCAGCGGGGAAGCCCATCGGAAACTCGGTTCGCTCATGCGTTGTCAACGGCGGATCGAGATTCTCAACCGTATCGAAAACAACTTGCGTGACCTGTTGGAAACCGCACGGGACGGGCTCACACGGCGGGAAACATCGACCGCCCCCGACCTTCAAAGCGAAAGCCTTGCCCTCTTCGACGATTCCGATCCGGTGGACGATGATTTGAGGAAAGAACATGAAGATGCCGTAAAACTGCGCGAACGTTTGCGGGCCCGAGGACTGGACCGTAAGCAGCGCACGCTCATCATGCAGCAGACCGCGGCGAAACTCGAACACGTGGAAGAGGAGAAGCGCGCCGCGCTGGTGGAACTCGAGCGGAAGGAAAAATCAATCCAGACGCTGGAGCCTTACGAAAAGCTCGTTGAAAGCAGCGGGAAAGGCGCGTCGAAACTCGAAGTCCTGCAGCGCGTGCTGCCCACCTTGCAACAGCAGACGGAGGGCCCCATCGCCTCACGGCTGAAGTCGGGCTTTGTCACGATGGAGTTACGCAAAATCAGCCAGCGCGTTCGGTATGCCGAGGATTACCGCAAGCGGGCCGAGGACACGCTGCACGAATTCCGAACCGTGACGGATCGGCTTGGCGAGGATTTCCAGGTCGAGGTGTTGGAGCGGCCCGAGGACGAGAGCCTGGGTGCGCGCGCCATCGGACACTTCGACGAGGGCGTTTCCATTTATCTCGAAGTTGTGACGGAAGACCCATCGGAACAGCCCCCGGGCACCGTGTTCAAGACGGAGGTGGACGACGGCGTGCGTTGCTACATCCGCGAACGGGACCACGTGCGGTTTCACCGTCGGCGGGAGTAACGGCCCGGCCCGTAAAGGGCCTGGCGAAGCGGACGGCCGCGTGTAGATACCCGTGGGGTTTGCCGAACGTAACAAGTGCTTGAGATGGCCCGGCATACGCGTGTGTAACAGGAGGCCGGTGAAACGGCCGGGTTAATAACCGCAGCGTATGAAATCCCGGGGCTGAACGCGGCCCGTGTCCATATGAAGAATCCTCATTTCGCAAACGCCGTCATATTTGACATCTTTGGCACAAGAAAGCTATCATTCAACGTGTTCTGAAGCTCTTTGGCGACATGGCCAAATTGGTAAGGCAGCGGCCTGCAAAGCCGCGTATTCCCGGTTCGAGTCCGGGTGTCGCCTCCATCCTAAAGAACAGCCCCGCAACGGCTTACGGCGTTGCGGGGTTTTTCGTACCCATGCGCGTGGTCCAAATTCGGAAAGAAAGGTGATCAGGGGGCAGACCCGGTTTGTCAAACCTGTTCGGGTGCCGACGATACCGGGACAGCCTACCTAGCCCGACCTGGACCGGGCGAGGTTGAGAAGACCACTTCGCCTCATTGCAAAATCATTGTCACATAAAGGGTTTACAATGCCTGTTCCGAGGGCGTGTCGTCCTGTTCCGCCAATACCTGACGCACGTGCTGCTCCAGTACCGCCAAGCGTATGGGCTTGGACAACACCAAAGCCGCGCCCCGATCCCATGCCTTGGCCTTATCCCGTGCATACCCCGACAAGACAATGATGGGAAGGTGGGGTGAGTGGGCACGCATCCGCACCATGGCCTCCAACCCATGGAGACGCGGCATTTCCAGGTCCATCAAGACAATATCAAAGGATTGTTGTTCAACCGCTTCGACCGCTTCTTGACCATCGGCCGCCTGGGAGACGTCAAACCCCCGAATGCCAAACCAGCGAACGAGTGCGAGCCGCACGCTTGCCTCGTCATCCACTATCAGTATGCTGGGATTCATGGGTTGACAACCTGCTCCCACGTCAATTCACGGACACTACGTATTCCAACCACATTGCCTTAACGGGATGTCTTCGTCAGTGTTGTACAAAATACTTGTATGTGGATTATACCCGGAAAAGCTGAAAAAGCCACCACATATCGTGTAAACACCGCATACTATAATGCGAAAACTCTTAAATGACGAAAAAATAATTGGAATCACGATGCCGGGAAGATACACCCACTTTCCTCAATGACCGTATAGTCCCCCCTGTAATCAATTTGCCTTTCTGAAAATAGTGCCGGGGCACTGTCCGTTTGATTCCGGCGAGACCGTGTGCTATAGATTAGCCGCCCCCCCGACAGCGAAACCGAAATCAGCCCGCGCCAAGTTGCAAAGGTATAGCAGGATTGGTCTGTCAGGGTCAACCCTTTCCCCCCGGCACGGAGGCTCATGTCAAAGACACCGCTTATACTGGTTACAAACGATGATGGAATCCAGGCGCCCGGTCTTCACCGGTTGGTGAAAGCGTTGGACGTGGTTGGTGAGGTCGTGATCTATGCCCCCGCGGGCCAGCAGAGCGCCGTGGGACACGGTGTGACGCTGCACCGGCCTCTGCGGGTTACGGAAACACAGCCGGGATGGCACATGGTGGACGGCACGCCGACGGATTGTGTCATGCTGGCCGTGCGCGACCTGTTGGGGCGACGTCCTGAACTGGTGGTGTCGGGCGTCAACCCGGGTCCCAACCTGGGCGACGATGTAACCTACTCCGGCACGGTGGCGGGGGCCTTCGAGGGCATGCTGTTGGGGATACCTTCCTTTGCCGTGTCTTTGGCAGGCATTCACGCCGAACACCTGGACACGGCCGCCCGGGTCGCCGCGCGCATGGCAGGGGCGGTGACGCGATGTGGACTGCCGCCGGACACCATGCTGAATGTCAACGTGCCGGACCTGCCTTATGAGGCGCTGAAGGGCGTGACGGTCACGCGGATGGGCCGTCGTGATTACCAGGATGAAATCGTTCGGAGGGAAGACCCGCGAGGCGGGGTCTATTACTGGATCGGGGGTGACACGCCGGGGCATGTTCCCGAAACGGGGACCGATTTCGAGGCCATTGAACGGCGGCAGGTGAGTATCACGCCCCTCCACCGCGACCTGACCCATCACGGGGCGATACCCGCCGTGATGGACATGGGTTTTTCGCTTTGAGCGGGACCATGGCGGATAGAAACGGCTTGCCGGACGCGTGGCTCCCGCCTTCTTCTCCATGCACCAAAAGCAGCACCACCTATGGAGCACCATGGCAACCATGAAATGGATACGAGGCCTCTACGACTGGGTGTTGAGTTGGGCGGAATCGCCTTATGGCCTCGCGGCCCTGATAGTGCTTTCCTTCGCGGAGGCAAGCTTTTTCCCCATCCCGCCGGACGTGTTGCTCATTCCCCTGTGCATCGGCCGGCGCCACCGTGCCCTGTGGTTCGCCCTGGCCTGTTCCCTGGCCTCCCTTTGCGGCGGTGCCCTGGGCTATGGCATCGGCTGGGGCGCCTGGTCCATGATGGACCAATTCTTCTATACCTACGTGCCCGGCTTCTCGAAGGTGGTCTTCGACAAAGTGGGGGAACTCTACAATCAGTATGACTTCTGGATCGTCTTCGGCGCGGGCTTCACCCCCTTCCCCTACAAGGTGATCACCATCGCAGCAGGAGTCTTCCAGATCAATTTTGTCATGTTCATGATCGCGTCGTTCGTGGGCAGGTCGGCCCGTTTCTTTCTCGTGGCCACCCTGCTATATTGGTTTGGAGAACCCGTCAAGGGCTTCATCGACCGCTGGTTCAACCTGTTGGTGGTGGCGTTCATGGTGTTGCTGGTGGGTGGTTTCGCCCTGTTGAAACTGCTGGGGCATTAGTCGCACAAAGACGGCTCCAACCCGTCAGGCAAAGGAGGCTGGTATGTGCGGTATTGTCGGCTATGTGGGCGAGAAGAACGCGCAGGAGGTCATCCTGGCGGGACTGCACCGTCTGGAGTACCGGGGCTACGATTCGGCGGGCTTGGCCACGGTGCGGGAAAATGACCTCACCTGCACCCGGTGCGTGGGCAAACTGGGGTCACTGGAGGGGGCGTTGCGCCAATGTCCCCACACGGGCCATGTGGGTATCGGCCACACCCGCTGGGCCACCCACGGGACGCCCAACGAAACGAATGCCCACCCCCACCTGGATGGTCCGGGCGATATTGCGGTCGTCCACAACGGCATCATCGAAAACTTTCAGGAATTACGGCGCAAACTGGAAGACGGGGGCGTTTCGTTCCGTAGCGAGACCGATACGGAGGTACTCCCCCACCTCATCCACGCGCATTACGAGGGCGATCTTTTTGAGGCGGTAAAAAAGGCGCTGCGCGAAGTGCGCGGGGCCTATGCTCTCGGGGTGGTCTGCCGGCACGAGCCGGATCTGCTGGTCGCGGCACGGAAGGGAAGCCCGCTCATCGTGGGCCTGGGCGACGGGGAAGCGTTCATTGCGTCCGATGTGCCTGCCATCATGCAATTCACCCGCGAGGTCATCTATCTAGAGGAGGGTGATCTTTGCACCATCAAGCGTGATGGATGCGCGATCCAGGATCTTGAGGGGAACGAACGGAGCCATATCACCGCCACGGTGGATTGGGATGAAACCACGGCGGAGAAGGAAGATTATCCCCATTACATGCTCAAGGAGATCCACCAGCAGCCGGACGTCATCCGACACCAGTTGCTGACCTATGTAGACAAGCAGACCGGGCAGGTTCGACTCCCGGACCTTGGACTTGACGAGGTGGCTCTGTGCGACATTTCCCGCATCGTGATCGTGGCCTGTGGTACGGCGTGGCATGCCGGGATGGTGGGAAAGTATTTGATCGAGGGCTTCGCCCGCGTGCCGGTCGAAGTGGAATTGGCCTCGGAGTTTCGTTACGGCAACCGCGTGCTGGGACCAAACGACCTGGTTGTCCCCGTGACCCAGTCCGGCGAGACGGCGGACACCCTGGAGGCCATCCGCATTGCCCGTCAGGAAGGCGCGTCCGTCATGGGCGTGGTCAACGTGGTGGGTTCAAGTATTGCCCGCGAGGCCGACGGCGTGATTTACACCGAAGCGGGGCCGGAGATCGGCGTGGCCTCGACCAAGGCCTACACCTCGCAGATCTCCGCGTTGGTGCTTTTCGCCATCCAGTTGGCCCGGACACGCCGAACCATCTCGGGAGAAGCGGCCCGGGGCCTTTTGAAACACTTGTGGGACATACCGGGCAAATTGACGCATTACCTTGAATCCTGCGAGACCGTCCGCCGGGTGGCGGAGAAGCCTCGGTACCTGAAGGCACGCAATGCCATGTTCATTGGTCGCGGCTACAATTACCCGAGTTCCATGGAGGGCGCCCTCAAGCTGAAGGAGATCAGCTACATCCACGTCGAGGGCTATGCCGCCGGTGAAATGAAGCACGGCCCCATCGCCCTCGTCACCTCCGAACTGCCGGTGGTGTGCATCGCCGTACAGGGACAAGTCTACGAAAAGGTGGTATCCAACATTCAGGAGATCCGCGCACGCGACGGCATCACCCTCGCCATCGCGACGGAGGGGGACGATTTGATCCGCGAGCACAGTGACGACGTACTGTACGTGCCGGATTGCTACGAACCCTTCAGTCCCATCCTCGTGGCGGCGCCACTCCAACTCCTGGCCTACTACATCGCCGACGGTCTGGGCCGCGACGTGGACCAGCCCCGCAACCTCGCCAAGAGCGTGACGGTGGAGTAATGGGACGAACACAGACAGGCACGGACGGGCACGGACCCGAAGCACGCGTTGCTGGAAGGGGTGGTGGGAGACCACCTCGGCGATTGGACCTTGCAATCACTCTGGAAGCCGGATAAGATCACCGGGAGGAAAGGGCCCAAAGTAGCGGAGTGAGGAATGGGCATTGATGAAACCGTAGTGGATCAGATTGTTGGGCGCGTTCTGTCCGTCGCCACGCCAAACCGGATTATTTTGTTTGGTTCGGCGGCGACCGGCCAGATGACCCCTGATAGTGATATCGATCTGCTCGTACTGGAAGACGCCCCGGTCGACCGGCGCAAGGAAAGCGTCATGCTATGCCGTACTCTTCGAGGGTTGGGGCTTCCCTTCGATGTCATCGTTGTCTCCACGGAGTGGTTCGAGGAAAGCAAGGACGTTGTCGGTGGCATCGCATATCCTGCGCACAAGAATGGAAGAGTGATCTATGAGGCCGCGCGAACAAGTTAAGCGCGACCTCGTGCGCCAGTGGCTGGCCAAGGCCGATCAGGACTTCCGCGCGGCCAATGCTCTGCTGGAGACTCCTTCTCCCTGCTATTATCCGGCCTGTTTCCATGCCCAACAAAGCGCCGAAAAATGCCTGAAAGCACTGCTCACCTGGCATCAGGTTGCGTTTCCAAAGACCCACGCGCTGGAACTGCTCTTGGAATTACTCCGCAGTGTGGATGATGCCATCGCACTAATGTTGGACGAGTGTGTGGCCCTGACTCCCTATGGCGTGGAGGTCCGGTACCCTGGAGACCAACCAGAGCCTGGGGAAGAGGAAAGTCGGCATGCCATCGCACTCGCACAAGATGTACGTAACGCGATTCTGTCCGCACTTCCAGACGACCTGTGTGAGATTGATTGAGTGCTTAGCCGCTAAGCAACCACGGGGTCATGTTATACCTGCCGATGCGCGGGCGGAACGCCCGCGACATGCAACCTTGCCAAGAGCGTGACGGTGGAGTAACGGGACGGGCACGGACGAACACGGGCAGACACGGACCCGGAGCGCGCGTTGTTGGGAGGAAGCCAGGGGATTGGCTTCGGTTTCTCGCTGGTGGCTGGCCACCCTCCCAAGAGGGCATCGGTGGCACCTCTCCCGGTAGAAGGTCGGCATCAGGCGTTGCGTTTCTCTGATTTCTCGGCGAAAAACATGCCGGCGGCGAGGGTGAGGAAAAGCCCGGGGACGATGAGGAAGCTTTTCTGCAGCCCGGCGGCGTCGCCGATGATGCCCATAAGGAGGGAGATGAATCCGTAGCCGGGGATGCCGAGGCAGGAGAGAAAGATGAAAAGCAGCGTGGAATCGACCTCCATGGTGGCGGCGGCGTGGGCCTGGATGGTGGGCCAGAAACAGGCCACGGAGAAACCTGCCAGCACGAGGGAAAGGTAAAACATCCCGACGCTTTCGACGAAGGCGGGCATGATGGCGACAAGGGCGCCGACCAGGGCGGAAGCCAGGATGATTCGGGGGAGCGAGACGTAGTGGGCGGCCTTGCCGCAGGCCAGGCGGCCCACGGCCATGGACCCGGCGAAGAGGGCGGTGGCGAAGGCCCCGGCGCGAGGCAGTTCGTCGAAGTGAAGCTGAACGTAGGTGGCGCTCCAGAAGGTGTAGGACGCTTCGGTCGCCCCGGCGCAGACCATGGCCATGCCGAAGTACCAGAAGCGCCGGTCGTGGAGGATGGCGGTGATGTGGCCCACGCTATGCGCGGAGGGGGGCAGGGATGCTTTGCGGGCGGAGGTGAAGAGGAAGCCGCAGGCCAGGCTGGCGCCGGCGAGGGCCATCATGATGGCGCGCCAACTCATCCCCCGCGTGAGGGCTTCGCCCATGAGCAGGGTGCCGCCCATGATCCCGAAAGAGAAGAAGGCGTTGGTGATGTTAAGGTAGCGTCCGGCGTCCCGGGGATGGAGATCCTGCACGAGGGGGTTGACAAGGGCTTCCACGAGGCCGCTGCCGGCGCCGATGAACATGATGCAGGCCATGGCGGCGGTGTAGGTGTGGCATTGGGAGAGCAGGGCAAGGCCCGCGCCGGTGATGTATAGGCCGATGGCTAGGGGCCGCACCTTGCCCCAGCGCATGGCCGCCCAACCGCTGATGAGCAGCATGGCCAGGAGGAGCACGGTGCGCCCGGCCTCGAGCGCCCCGCCACCGGTGAGTTGGAAACCCAGGTCCGCCTTCATCTGGAGCAGGCAAATGGGCATGGCCACCACGGAGACGGCATAGACGAACATGGCACCGCAGGCGGCGATGTGCAGGGATTTGCGGTGGCCGGACATAGGGATACCTTCAGGGTGGGAGCCGGAAAGAGGCGGTATTATACAGGAACGGGGCGTGGGGGCGGATTCAATCGTGGACGGAGTGGACTGGAGGGTCCTGGAATCTGGTCCACCGGGTCCATTATGTCAGCGGGGAACGGTGCGCTGAAGCGCACCCCGCATTCTTCCGGCTATTCGAAGACGAGCTGGTAGCGTTGGGCCGGCCGGGTGTCGAAGCGATGAAGCCCACCGCCGGAGGCTTCAAGCGGGATGGGCACCCCGTCGCGCCGGACCTGCAGCGGACCGTCGCATCGTAACGGACAGGGGCCGCCGATGGTGGAGAGAATGGTCCCCGAAATGGGCTTGCCGGCGCGCCACGCGAGATCCACCTCGAAACCGCCACGGGCACGAAGGCCCCTGAAGGAGCCGTTGGCCCAGGCGCGGGGCAGGGCGGGAAGCAAATGGATTTCCCCGGCGTGGCTCTGGATGAGCATTTCGGCGATGCCGGCGGTGCCGCCGAAGTTGCCGTCAATCTGGAACGGCGGGTGGGTGTCGAAAAGGTTGGGCAGCGTGCACTGGGAGAGCAGGGCCCGCAGGTTTTCATGGGCCTTCTCGGCTTCGAGGAAGCGCGCCCAGAAGCTGATGATCCAGGCCCGGCTCCAGCCGGTGTGACCGCCGCCGTGGCTCAGCCGATACTCAAGCGACTTGCGCAAGGCCGCCGCCAGGTCGGGCGTTCCGGACAGCGTGATTTGATGTCCGGGGTGGAAGCCGTAGAAATGCGACATGTGCCGGTGGCCGGGTTCGGGTTCGTCGTAGTCCTCGATCCACTCCTTGAGGCGCCCGTCGTCCGGCGCGATTTGCAGCGGGGCAAGCCGGCTGAGCGCCGATTCCAGGTCGGCGCGGAAAGCCGCATCAATGCCCAGCGTCTTGCCGGCTTCAATACAATTCGTGAAGAGTTCGTGGACGATCATGAGATCCATGGTGGCGCCGTAGGTAAACATGGACTCCGTCCCGTCGGCCTTGCGGAACCTGTTTTCCGGGGAATGGGAGGGGTTTGTCACGAGGCGTCCTTCGGGATCCTCCACCAGGAAGTCGAGCATGAAGAGGGCCGCGCCTTTCATCAGCGGATAGGCGCGCTTCGCGAGAAAGTCCTTGTCGCCCGTAAAGAGATAGTGCTCGTAGGGGTGCTGACACAGCCAGGCCGCGCCCATGGGCCAGATTCCCCAGACGCCGTCGGCGGGCGCCGTGAACCCGAAGATGTCGCTCAGGTGGTGGACCACCCAGCCGCGCGCGCCGTAATGGACCCGGGCCGTCCTTTCCCCCGAAGGCACGAGGGCGTCCAAGTAGTCGAAAAGCGGCAGGTGGCATTCGGAAAGATTGGTCACCTCGGCGGGCCAGTAATTCATTTGCAGGTTGATGTTCGTGTGGTAATCGCTGTTCCAGGGGGCGTTCATGTGCTCGTTCCAGAGGCCCTGGAGATTCGCGGGCAGGCATCCCGGTCGCGAACTGCCCATGAGCAGGTAACGGCCGTATTGAAAGTACAGGACGGCCAGTTGGGGATCGTCCCCGCCCTGCTTCAGGGTTTCCAGCCGCTGGTCCGTGGGAAGCGTGGCATTCGGACCGGCCCCCAGGTCGAGGGAAACCCGCCGGAACAACGCCCGGTGATCGGCGAGATGTTCCGCCCGCAGTTGTTCGTAGGGAATCCGTATGGCGTCGCGCAGCCGGGCCGCGCATTTTTCCGCCGCATCGCCGCCACGGTAATTGGTCGCGCCCGCGATGAGCAGCAGCACCGAATCAGCTCCTTCGATTTTCAGCACACCATCGCGGTTGGTCACGGTCCCGCCTCGGGACAAGGCCACCAATTGTGCTTCAAATCGCAGCCCAGCGGGTTCTCCCGTCTCCGCCCTGGCGCGGTTGATCCGCCCGCGCAGGATCAGCTTGTTCTCCCCCTTGCTCAGGCATTGGGCATCCTGCTAGCGGGTGAATGCCGCCTCGAAGCTCACCGACGCGGGGCGATCCGCCGTGAGGCGCACGGCGATTACCTGGGCGGGCGCGGAGGCGAAGACCTCGCGCACGTGTCGAATCTCGCCGGCAAGGTAGCTCACGGAGGCGATACCCGTGTCGAGATCCAGCGTGCGCCGGTAGTCCGCAATCTTGGCGTGCCCGGGCAGGATCAGCCGCAGGTCGCCCAGCGACTGGTAGGAGTGGATGCGTTCGGGCACGGCCAGCATGGTGGCCCTGGCAAGTTGGGTGGCTTCCTCGTTCTTCCCGGCGAAAAGGAGTCGCCGCATTTCGGGCAAGGCTTCGAGGGCTTTCGGATTGGTCGTGTCGCGGGGATAGCCGTCCCAGACCGTTTCTTCGTTGAGTTGAATCCGTTCACCCCGCACTTGGCCGAAAACCATCGCGCCCAGCCGGCCATTGCCCACGGGAAGGGCCTCCTCCCAGGCCCTGGCCGGTTGGCGATACCACAGGGTGAGGCCGCCTTCGGGCGGAGCCGCCTTACCGGCGAAGGGTACGCCTTCATCGGCTGTGATTCGGCTGAACTTCTCCGCAAACGCTTCCGCCATGGTACGGCCCTCCATTGCATCCGGGGCGTCCGGTTTGCGTGCCGGGGATTGATCCTCGGCCCATACACCACCGGCCGCAAGCAAAAAGGAAAGCATGAGCGTGAGGGGAAATGGTAAAACCGTCATTGTGTTGATCCTGTGTGTCAAGGAAGGCCTCCTTCACGGCTCCGTGCATGGACCCCGGAGCCATCTGCCATGTTCCCCCCGTACGCCGCTACCCGGTTGGTCTGGCAAGGGCCCCGGGAAATCGTTCGCCACGATCCCAATCCTCCAGGATCCCTCTCCCGCCTGTTGACAAGCGATTGCGGCCGTGGTCCAGCCTGAACGCCGCCCCCCGCGGGACGAATGATTATGGCTCCGTCTTCCATGGTAAGTTCAAGGTTCGTGCCAAAGCGAGCCTGCTCAATGATTGTTCCAGGGAGACGCATCCCCATAACTTCCCGAACCGTATCGGATTCACGCGCATCATGCTATCCTTTCATGAACGGAATTATAGGGTAACGCGGGAAATTCTCCGCGTCAATCCAACCGGGCCGGCAAACTCCCCTCCACGAAACGCAGGGTGTTGCTGATGGTCAGTCTGCCTTTGGGGGGCAACGGTTTCCCAACGGGGTCGGCATGGTGGCAGGAGATACCGGGGTTGGTCCATACGCCCCGGGCGCCTTTCCCTTGCGTCAGGGCCGCCCAGGTACCGTCCTTCGAGACCGTGGCGATGGCGGCGCGGGGTATGGGATTGGTAACGGTCCAGAACCAGATGCGTTGATCGGGGTCGTCGGGGTGTCCCGGATGAGGAACAATGTAGGGGTTTTCCGGGTAAGGTTTCGGGATGCCGGGCAGATAGGCGCTGAAGCGGCGGTTTACCGCCTGGTCCCGCGTGTAGGGTCGAAAACCGGGCACCAGCGAGCGCATCAACTGGAAACCCCGGTCCGTCCAGCAGTAGGTTCGGTCCATGAGGGGATCATCCAGGGGTGGCGCAAGCTGCATCTGAATGCAATTCCAGATGCCTACCTCTTCGAGGGTCAGGGGCGTGTGGTTCTCGAGATCGTAACGCAGGGTGACCACGGCGCCGGTCACCGTTGCCGAGGCATGAAGGACCATGCCGTTGTCCAGTTGCATGGTGTACGCCACCCGTCCATCCGTGGTGTCCCACCGCACCGGCAGGTCCACGGGTTCGCACGCCAGGTGGGCGGGCCACTCGGGACTCCACACGTCCTGGTAGAACTTGAGTACCTGCCTTCTCGCCGTATCCGTGGCCTGAATGGCCTCGGGAAAACGCACGTTGACATATCCCGCGTCCTGGCCATTGCGCTGAAGGTGGATCTTGAGCAGGGGGAAATGCTGTGCGTTTTCCGTGCCTTCGAGACGAATCGCCACGGGGGACGGCACGGTCGCGGGCCAGTTGGCGGTCAGGACTTCCTGGTAACCGGGTGCGTAGGGGAGGCGTCGGCGGGGCGCGTCCAGGGTCATCGTTCGGTGGGGGCCGGAGCCCAGGGCATGGAGACGCACCGCGCCGGGATAGGAGACGTGGAGCATGGCATTCCCCGCGCTGTCCACCGGGGTGAAACGGAGGGGCGCGCCGGGCAGGACCAGGGATTCAATGCCCACGAGGGCGGTGTCCGCTCCGTGGGACTCGCTCAGGATGTCGGGGTAGACCCATGGCTCCGTTTCGCCGGGGCTTCCCCAGCGCGCCACGTACTGCTCCTTGAGGAGGTCCCCCACGTCGCTGGGTTGATGCAGTGGCTGGTCCGGGTCGCACCAGTTGAGCCAGCCGGTAAAGCCCGCGGGGGCGAACCGCGCCTGCCACCGCATCCCCCGCCCCGTGTCCGAGGGCCACGTCACGTGGAAGGGGAAGGTAGGGAAGCTCTTGCCGAAGGAGACGAATCCGCTGATCTTTTCTTTCTCCATGAAGGCGAGGAAGCCCGGCATGGCCTTCGTGGCGTAGCCACTCCCCGCGTCCACGGCCCACACCTCCTTGATGAAGCGCGGGTGGCCGTTGTCCTGGAAGGAACGCGCCGCTTCCTCGCGAATCTTGGCAATCCCCTGCTTGACGAAGTCCACGTCGCCACCGACGATGGGCCGGGTTTCGTCAATGGCACGGATGGCGCCCGCCTCGTCGAGTTGGGCATGAATCTTGTCGAGGGGCCATTCGGGGGAAGGACCGGGAACGCCGTCGATCAGACTGTACAGGACCACGCTGGAATGGCCGGCGATGGCCTTGGTCCAGGCCTTGGTTTGATCGTGCATGAAGGCGGGCCAGCGTGGGTCCACCTTGGAGTTTGGCGTCAACCAGCTCGCCCCCGCGCAGTAAAGGCCCGCCACCACGGGCATGCCCAATTCATCGGCCACGTCATAGATACCCGTGCCGAAGGAATCGAAGTGGTTGTGAACGGCATTCCAGCCGTGGGCGCGCAAGGCCTGGCACCAGCGGGTGAACTGGTGCGGCTCGAACATGCCGTAGGGATAAAGGTACGGCGGGAGGGGGGTGAAGTCGTAGGGGATCGTGGCCGCCGTCATCATGAAGGGCTTGCCGTTGAAGAGAAGGGTTTGCCCCTCGTACCAAAGCTCGCGAAAACCGAAGCGGGAGACCACCGTGTCCACCGTGCCGCCGTCCTGGTCCTGGAGGACCAGCCGGAGGGCGTAGAGGTGGGGTGTGCCGTAGGGGCCAAAGCCCCACAGGATGGGATCGGCCCAAGGGAGGGTGACCTCGAACGTCTCCCCCACTTCCAGCTCTGTATCCAGAACCTTTTTACCCGTCTCGAGGTCGTGTACCGAGGCTTGCAGGGGGTCCGTACCGGGCGGACAGGACAATTCACCCACGATACGAAGGGTCTTGTTACGAACCGAGGTCTCAACCCGGTGGTAGGCGATGCCGTGGGCGGGACGCTTCTCCAGGGTGACGTCGCCGGCAATCTGCACCCAGTTCCGGTTGTGCCGCCCGCCGGTGCGAAAGCCCATCACCCGGTGGAGGTCGTCAATGGTTTCGCCGGGAAGGGTGTGGGTCGAATCCGCGGCGTGGACGAAGACCTTCAGTTCATTTTCTTCCCCGAAACGAAGGGCCTTCGTGACCTCGAACTCGAAGGGCACGTAAGAGCCGTAGTTTTCGCCGACCATGGTGCCGTTCACATCGACCCGGGTGTACCAGCCCGCCTTGTCGAAACGGAGCAACCAGCGCGCGCCGTCATCCCGAAGCGCGTCGGGCAGGTTCCAGGTGCGACGGTACCAGGCACAGACTTCCTGCACCATGTCGTCGTGCTGAAACGCGCCGGGCACCCGCACACGGAGGGAGGTATCCGAGAACCAGCCCACATCCCCCGGCGCATACTGCCAGGAGCCGTTGAGCAGGATTTCGAGGCGGGGTGATGCCGGGAGCGGCGCATCGCCTCCGGCGGAAAGAAGGGCCGATAGGAGCAACGACGTAATCATGATGTGTACCTGTCTGGTCAGGGTTGTACGACACGTACCTGCCGGTTCGCCTCGGCGACGGCGTCGAGCATCCAGGCCCGGTTGTTGTCCGCCGTGACATTCCAGCTTTTGTCCTGGTTGGCGTGGTCGAAAACCCATAGGGCCGCCAGGGCGGCGTCACTTTTCACGATGTCGTGAAGGCTGTCCTGGAAAAGGGCGCGGATCTTCGCGGCATCGCCGTCGAAGGCCTGCTTGCTCACGCCGAATTCGCCGAGAAAAAGCGCCTTGTGGGCGGAACGGCAGGCCGCGCCGCTCAGGGCCAGCAGTTCGTCGAAGGAGGTTTCTTTTTCCTTGAAGCGGGGTTGAGGCGTTTCGGGGTAATAGTGGATGGACACCAGGTCATAGGGGTCGGGGGTGACCTCCAGCAGGTTGGCCCGGTACTCCGCCCGGGTGTCGAAGCCGGTGGTGCCCCGGCGGTAATGAGAGGCCATTTCACGGGGCGCGGCGTTGCCCGTGGTGATGGGGCGCACGGGGTCGATGGCGCGAACGGTACGGGCAAACTCCTTGAAGGCCGCGAGCAGCATGTCCGTGGTGAGGTCGTCCTTTTCGCTGCGCGACGTGGCCGTTCCGAGCCGGGGCACGATCTTGGGACGCCACTCGGCGGCGTTGGGAAGGTCGGCGGAGAGGCTCCACTCGTTGCCCAGTTCCCAGGCCCAGATGGCGGGGAAATCCACGTAGCGGGACACCACCTCCGTGGCGTACTGCCGCATGAACTGAACGGTCTTGCTCTCGGGGTCTCCCCAGGCATTGCGCGGTTCGCCCACCATATCGGGAATACAGCTGTTGTACCAGTTCAGGCTGGGGATAAGGCCCACCTTATGCTTGGCCGCGCTTGCTATCACCCCATCCAGCAGGGCGAAGTACTTCGCCTTGTCTTCGCGGTAGAGCCGGAAATCCACGGGCCAGAAGCCACAGGCCATGAAGCGGGCGAAAGGGATGTCCCGTTGGACCAATTCGGCGAAGCCTGCGTCGTAGCTGGTGTCGTCGGGGTTTTGCAGGGTGCGGAAAAAAGCGTCGAAATAGTTGACCCCAACGCCCCGGTAAGGGGTGCCGCCACGGAGCATTGTGCCATCTTCTCCCACGCGGAGGAGAGCGACGGGTGTCCCATAAGCACCCCCGCAGGGAATGCCGCGTATCTCGAAGCGATGCCCGTCGCTATGCTTGTTTTTCTCCTCGAGTACGGTGACACGGAGGCGGTGCGTGCCCGGTTCGAGATCGCGCGCCACCATCTGGAAGGGTGTGAAACCACCCCAGTCGGCGTTAAACCAGGCATCGAGGCGCACCGGCGGCCGGTCGTCCACCTGCGCTTCGGCCATGCCCGAGGGTCCCTTGATGCGCCAGAAAATGAGGCCGATGGCCGTGCCTTCCACGTCGAACTCGATGACGCTCCCCGGCGTATCCGCCGCCCAGCCGCGCCCGTAGAAGCCACCCGGCGCGGGGCTCCAGCCCTCGTTCCGCAGGGGTGCCAGGTTGTCGCGGCTGCGCATGACCGTCCGCGCGAAGGGGTCGCTGATGAGGGGCGCGGGGAGGGGAAGGACGTCGGGCGCGCCCCTATCGGGCAATTGATCCAGCCACTGTTTCAGCACGTTGATGAGCAAGTCCGCGCAGATGGCATGGCCCCGGTCGTTGGGGTGTACGTGGTCCCCCCCGATGTCGTCCCACGCCACGCGCCCCGCCTCGACCTCCGGCCACAGGGCGTCGCGGTAGCTCACCATGGGCAGGCCGTAATGCCGGCCCACGGGGATATGCGGGGCCTGCACGTTCCGGCCCTGGTTGTTCATGGTGAAGAGCATCATGGCGCCCGGGTGGTTGGGCATGGCCAGGATCTGCCGCAGCAGGCCCTCCAGCATCTCGTCCGGCGTGGCGATGATGCTGTCATTCACGGCGTACTCGACCAGGACGAAATCGGGACGGTCCTTCAGGAGGTCCGTTTTTACCCGGTGTGCGCCGATGTCCGAACCGGTGGCGCCGATGCCCGCGTTGACGAGCTTGATGTCGGCCTGGGGAAAGGTGTCTATCCACCATTGTGCCACGCGGTTCACCCAGCGAAACTCGGGTTTGGATGCCCGGGCTCCCGCCGTGATGGAGCCACCGATGGCGCCAATGACCACCTTCCCGCCCCGCCGCGCCTTGTCCAGCGCGCGTTGCACCCGTGCCGCCTGCCCCATGTCCACCACCGACCGCGCCCGGATGGCGTCCCCATCCAGCCCTTTATAGATATCATCCATGGCCGTGGCCCCCGTCATCGCCAGTAGTGAAATTGCGACGATCATGTATCGCCAGGAAGTGGTCCACATTGCTTGTTCCCTCAATAGGTTCCGCGCCTTACGTATTCCTGCCCGTAAGACTACTCCATTCCATCCTATCAATGTCACCGTCCGCTGTCTTGACACAGTCCGTAGAAAAACATGTAAGAATACGGAGGCCGGGGAGAGCCTCCCCCCCACTCGGGCGCTGATAGACGGCGCCACAGGGACGAATAACGTTTATTCCCGGGGATGTTCCGTCAATTCGAGATTCACACGGATTATTGCGGTAGAATGATGTTTCTCGCTGAACCCCTGAAAGGGCAAACCGAATGAAAGTGTGGCAGAAAGCAGGAATCGGACTGGCCTTGACGGTCCTCGTGGTTGCGGGCACGGCACGGGCGGACGGTAACCACCGCCTGGTGTCCGGGAAGTACGGGACGGCCCTGGATCTTGCCTCGGCGGGACGGACGGCGTCGTTTCCCGTCGGCGCGTTGCTGGAGAAAAGACCGGTCACCTTTTCCTGCTGGGTGCGGCTGGACCGGTTTGATGCCTTCAACATCATCCTGGCGTCGGGTCCGAAATCGGGACGGCACTGGGAGGTCTACACCGCGGCGGGATCCGGTCAACTGTCGGTCTACATTCCACAGGTGGGCGACAGCCGAAGTCCGGTGGTTCCGCCGCTTAACACCTGGTTCTTTCTGGCCTTTCGCCTGGAAGACCAAGGCTACCAGCTTTACCTGGATGGTACGTTGGTCCTGGAAAAGCGCTATGCTCAGCGTCTGATCTTTGACGCGCCGGCGGTCCACGTGGCGTCCATCCCCAACGAAGCGTTGCGCATGACCGGCGCGCTGGACGAGTTGGTCATCCGTCGCGGGAACGGTACGCTTTTGGGCCGGGTGCCGAAAGGCCCGGCCGGGACGGCGGGCAATGTGGCCGTCTTCCATTTTGACGTGGTGAGCGACGACGGCGTGACCCCCAATGCCGTGGGAGAAAGTATCGTGGGTGACGCAACCATCGTGGACAACCTGACCATGCCAAAGGGGGAACGTTTTCTGGACGAAGTGATGGATGAACGGTATGAAACGGCGGTGCTGTACGGGGACCGCTCGGTGGAGGCGGAAAGCCGTCTGCCTGTCATGCGGGCCGAGGCCAGGCCCGCCCCACCGGTCGCCAAGGCCACGCCCGGGAAGCGGCTGTCGCTCGACGGCGCGTGGCGTATGAAAGGGGCCGCGCCCTTCAAGCGTCCCGATTTGACGAAAGAGAACCGCCTCACCGCCGTGGAACGCCAGGGCGTCACGGAAAAGTGGTTTGCTTACGGGACGAAGCGGGACGACTGGTACACGGTGCAGGTGCCGACGACGGTACAGAACGCCCTGCTCAAGCTGGGTGAGATCGAGGACCCCCTGTGGGACGACAACACGTGGAAGGAATTGCACGAACATGGCTGGCCGAAGGACTTCGCCTGGCATCACCGGAAAACCCGTATCGAACAGCAGGACTGGTGGTTCGCACGCACCTTCGACGTGCCCGCGGACTGGAAGGGAGAGGACATTCGCCTCTACTTCGACGGGGTGGACTACGGCGCGTCCTTCTACCTCAACGGCCATACGCTGGGATACCACCAGGGCATGTTCGGCGGACCGTCCTACGATGTGACCCCGTTGCTCTATTTCGACAAGCCCAATGAACTCGTGGTCTGCGTCGATACGGTGCCCGACGCCTGGACCGGCATTCTCAAGGGAAGCCCGGGATGGGGCTGGCACTATGGCCACCTTGTCTCCATGGGCATCTGGCGCGGCGTGACCCTGGAAACCGTGCCCGAGGTGGAGATCGAAGCGCCCTTCGTGAAAACGAAGGTCCTCAGCGGCGATGGCGCCACCCTGGCGGTCGAGTACTACACCAACAGCCGTGTTCCGGGATCGGTAAGAACCACGGTGCGCTTCGAGATGGAAGGGGCAAACTTCGACGGCCCGCTCACGGCCTTCACCAACACCATCAACGTGCCTTATGGCAAGGCCCGGTGGGAGACAGTCATCGAATTGCCCCATGCCAAGGCCTGGTGGCCCATGAACTACGGCGGCCAGCCGCTCTACCACCTGCGCGCAAGCATCGGCGGAAAGGACCTGAAGACCACCCGTTTCGGCATCCGCACCATCGAGATGAAACCCCTGCGCGGCCAAAAGGCCGTGGAAGATTACCGCTGGCAATTCGTCATCAACGGCGTGCCCATGTTCATCAAGGGCGCGAACTGGTGCTGGACCGATCCCATGCTCCAGGGCGACCCCGCCAAGTATGAACACATCCTCGAAACGGCCCGGCGCGGCGGCATCCAGATGTTTCGCTGCTGGGGCGGCGGCATGGTGGAAACCGACACCTTCTACCGCCTCTGCGACGAGAAGGGCCTCATGGTCTACGAGGAGTTCCCCTATTGCTGGGGGCCGCCGGATTTCCCCCTCACCGACCCGGCGGTACTCGACCGGCAGGTGACCGCCGTGGTGAAGCGGAACCGGAATCATCCGTCGCTGGTCATGTGGGGCGGGGGCAACGAGAACGTGGCGATCTCGGGCAACGACGACGGTCTGTTGCTGGTGGGGCGGCGCTGCCGGCAATACGACCGCACGCGCCCCTTCCACCGGACCAGTCCCTGGGGCGGCAGTTTCCATAATTGGGGCGTGTTCCATAATGGGCAGCCCATTGACAGCGGTTTCGTGAACAGCCCCTCCGTGTGGTACGGCGAATTCGGCCTGCCCACTATGAGCAACTGGCTGGAATCGCTCCGGTACCTGCCGAAAAAAAAGCTGGAGACCTGGCTCCCGGCACAGGACGACGGCGGGATCATGTCGCACATGAACCAGTTCGGCTACGGCGACATGGCGAAACTCATGCGCTACGCCGACTACGGCCCCATCAACAGTTGGCGGCAATACATCGAGTACGGCCAGATGGCCCAGGGCGACGAGATCGCCTTCGCCACCAACCTGCAACGGGCCGGAAGTTACCTCAACAAGGGCGGCCTCTGGTTCTACAAGATGACCGAACTCTTCCCCGGGCAGGCCTGGGGCGTGGTCGGGTTCTACGGTTACCCCAAGCTGTCCTACTACCGGGCCAAGCAGTTCTACGCGCCCCGTGCCGCCTTCGTCCAGTATGACCGGTACGACTGGGCACCAGGCGAGACGTTCCACGCAGGGGTTTACGCGGCCAATGATTCCTCGCTGCCGCTGAAGCACGCCACGGTCCGCGTGGTGATCTACGGCAGTGATCTGGAGGAACTGTGGCGCAAAGACTACCCCGTGGAGAACGTCCCCACGGCGACACGAGTGGAACTGGATCAACTGGCCCTGACCCTGGACCCCGCCAAGGTGACGCCCTTCCTCCTGGCCGTGTCCCTGCGCGACGGCGATGGCGCGCGCCTTTCGGACCAGTGGTCCTGGTTCAATTTCCACGTTACGACGGATGCCATAAAGAAGGTGGAGGAAATCCCGGCCTGGGGCTGGCCCCACGACCGCGCCCCGGAGGCCTTCGCGGCCTACGGCAACCTGGCGGAAGCGCGCCTGCTCAACCTGCCCAAAGTGAAGCTGGAGGTCCGCCTGGAGCGGGACGGCGCGGAGGGGGCGTTCGTGATCACCAACACCGCCGACCGCCCCGCTTTCAACGTGATCATCGATGACTTCCCCTACGTCTACGGGACCTACCTGGAGGATAACAGCTTTTCCCTTTACCCGCAGGAGACCCGGCGCGTAACCTTCACCCTGGGCGATCCCGGTCAGGACTTGAGCGGGGTCACCGTGAAGGCCTGGAACGCCGCAACCGTCCATCCCGCGGCGGGATAGGGGCGCATAAACCATGTTTTTCCCCAGGAGTTACGCAAAGGTGTTTGTGGAATCGAGGAGCATTCACCTGCCCGCCGTGGGACCGCAATCTCGTTGAAAATCATCGTTTCGCACATGGTACGGAATGAATGGAAGGAGCGATCATAATGTTCATGAACCGAAGAACTTTCCTCGCCGCCGGCGCTTCGGCATCGGTGGCGGCCGTGGCGGTGGGGCAAGGAGCGCCCAGGAAATACCGCGCTTGTATTATCGGCGACCTGAAAAACGGGGCCTATGGCCACAGCATGCACCTCGCCTTCGCCTTGCGGGATGACGTGGAGGTGGTGGCCCTGGCGGATCCCTCGGAGGAGGGCCGCACGCGGGCGGGCAAGGAAGCGGGTGCGGCGCGGACCTATGCCGACTACCGCGAAATGCTGGAGAAGGAAAAACCGGATCTCGTGGCGGTGGGGCCGCGCACCACGGTAAACCACCGGGACTATGTCCTGGCCTGCGCGGACGTGGGCGCCCACGGCTACCTTGAAAAGCCCCTGGCCGTTGACCTGGCCGAGGCGGATGCCATGGTGGCGGCGGTGAAGGCGAAGAACCTGAAGTGGGCCCTGGCCTATAACGTGCGCATGACGCCGATCATGGCGCATGTGAAGAAAATGATGTGGGACGAGAAACTTATCGGCTCCATTTACGAGATCCGGGGCCGGGGAAAGGAGGACCACCGGGCCGGCGCGGAAGACCTTATCGTGCTGGGTACGCATATCTTCGACCTCATGGCGTATCTCATGGGGCCGCCGTCGTGGTGCCAGGCCGATATCACGCACAATGGCAAGCCCGCGCGACCGGAGAACGTGCGCGAGGCCACCGAACCCCTGGGGCCCATCGTGGGCAACCGCCTACACGCCCTCTATGGCTTTGCCAAGGGAAAGGCGGGGCATTTCAGTTCCATGTATTCCCGCGACGGTGGCGGCGGACGCTGGGGGGTGACCATCCACGGGGGGAAAGGGGTCATACAGGTACACATGGGCGTGGTGCCCGAGGCGTGGTGGCTGGATGATTCGCGCTGGACCGCCGCGCATGGCACGCCATGGAAGCCATTGCCCGGGATGCCGGATTTCACGGTGGCGGATGAACGCCGCGAGCGGCACAAGTACATCGTGGACGACCTCATCGCGAGCATCGAGGCGGATCGCGAGCCCCAGACGAGCCTGGCCCGTTCCGTGATGGCGCAGGAAATGATTCAAGGTGTTTTCGCCTCTCATGTGAACGGGCGGCGGATAACAATCCCCCAGGCAGAACGGGAGCACCCCCTCAAAGACTGGGCCTGACCCCCTGGAATGGCCGGGTTCGCCCGCTTCCGTGCAATCATGGTAGGCTTACAGGGGGAAGGGTGCCGGGGCTATTGCCTTTCCCGGCGAGAAACCCGTGGCCGGAAACCGGGTTATATGAGGCAGGGACAAAGGCCGGAACCGAGGGTATGGCAGTCGAAAGAGATGATTTCAGGCCCGGCCACCGGCTGGGTATTTATGAGATCCGCCGTTGCCTGGGGCGCGGCGGCATGGGGGCCGTCTACCTGGCGCGCGACCACTCGCTGGATCGGAAGGTGGCCATCAAAGTACTGCACCCTTCGCGGTCCGGCGACGATTCCCTGGTGCGGCGTTTCGAACGCGAGGCCAAGGCCGCGGCCCGGCTGAGTCATCCCAACATCGTTTCCGTCTATGCCGTGGGCAGTGAAAAGGGCCTTCCCTATATCGTGATGGAGTATGTCGATGGTATCCCGTTGGACCAATGGATGGCCCGCGAGGGCGCCATGGATTGGCGCCGGGCCATGACCCTCTGCGGACAGGTGGCCTCGGCGTTGCATTGCGCCCATACAAAGGGTGTGGTGCATCGGGACATCAAGCCGGCGAACATCCTCATGGACCGCGAGAACCGCGCTCGGGTGACGGATTTCGGCGTGGCGAAGGTACTCGAGGCCTCGACCCAGCTCACCACGGAAGGCACCTTTATCGGCACGCCCCAATACATGTCTCCCGAACAATGCGGTATCGGGGAGATCGGCCCGCAGAGCGACATCTTCTCCCTGGGGATTACGGTCTATGAACTCCTAGCGGGCGTGCGCCCCTTCGATGCCAGCACCCCCGCCGGGCTGGTTCGCGCCATCACCAGCGATGTGCAGGTTCCGCTCACCGAGCGCGTGCCCAACCTGCCCGTGCCGGTGGGACAGGTCGTCGAGGCCATGCTGGCCAAGGAGCCCTGGCGGCGTTATGCTTCAGCATCGGAGGTGCTGTCCGACCTGCGGCGTCTGAGCCAGGGCCGGTCTCCGTTACATGCCGTGACGCAATTGGAACTGAAGGCGGAGGTGCTTCCCCCCTCGACGTCAACCCGAAAAGGCGACGGCACCGCGAAAGTAAGAAAACACCGCATATTCACGCGCCGCCGGGTAATCATCGCCGCCCTTGTTTTTCTTGGGCTGTTGGTCGTGGCAGACAAGGACAAAGCGAAAGGGAAAGCCGGGACTGATCCCCGCCCGGCGCCGGTTTCACGGGAAGAGCCGTCCGCCGCCCCTCGACCGGCGGACCAGGCCACCGGGCGACCGTCGCCTTTTGCTCCACCGACTACGGTCAAACCCACGCCGCGGGCCGGGGAAACACGCCTGTCCGGCATGGGGGGCGCACGGCTTCGCGACATTTTCCGCCAGGCGGACCGGGATGGTGACGGTGCCTTGAGCTACGATGAGCTGCGGGCACTGCCGGATGTGCAACTCCGCACGCGCCTGCGGCGGGCGGATACCAATGGGGACAGGCAACTCACGGTGCCGGAACTCCAGGTCTTCTTCCGGGATACCATCGGGTGGCGTCCCCGGACGCGGGGCCGTCTTGAGCCCGCGCGGTAGGTGAAGCGGGGAAAAGTACGGCATGCCCATGGTAACGACAAAGTCCATACCGTCCCATGTCCGTTTTATCCATTCCGTTGACCGATGAAGGAGAGCCACGCCACTATGCGCATGATGATCACCGGAGGCGGTACCGGCGGGCACACGTCGCCCGCCGTGGCTATTATCGAGGAACTTCGGGCGCACGATCCACGGCTTGTATTGCAATGGGTCGGACGGCGCGGGGGCATTGAAGAACGGGTGAGCCGGGCTCACGGCGTGGCCTTTCGCCCCATCGCCGTGTCGGGCTGGCCCCGGAAGCGGACGCTGCGGCGGGTATGGGTGGGTGCGAAACTGGTTTGGGCCGTGCTTCGCTGCATGTTGCTGGTACGGAAGTTCCGGCCCCAGGTGGTGCTGGGCGTGGGGGGCTATGTGTCGCTCCCCCTCATGATCGCCGCACAACGCATGGGGGTACCCACCGTGTTGCACGAGCAGAACAAACGGCTCGGTATGGCGAACCGCGTGGCGGCCCCCCGCGCCGACCTGCTTTTCCTGGGTTACGAAGATACGCTGGGCGACTATCCGCGGGAAAAGGCCCGCGTGGTCGGCAACCCCGTGCGCAAGGATTTCCTTACCCCCCCCGAGCAAGCCGCCGCGCGCGAAGCGCTGGGGCTGCGGCCCGACCTGCCGGTGGTGCTTGTCTGCGGAGGAAGCCAGGGCGCGCGCTCACTCAATACCGCCGTGGCGGAAATGTTGCCGACCCTTTCGCCCGGCGATGTACAGTTGATTTGGATGACGGGGGTTGGCGGAGCGCCCGAGGCCCGCAAGGCCGCCGAAAACGCGGGGGGCACGGTGCTGGTGTACCCCTTCATCGAGGACATGGCCCAAGCCTGCGCCGCGGCCGACCTGGTGGTGACGCGGGCGGGCGCTTCCACCACGGCCGAACTCGCCGTATTGGGCAAGCCCGCCGTGCTGGTCCCCTACCCGCACGCCACCGACAACCACCAGGAGGTAAACGCCCGCGCTTTCGAGGCCGCGGGGGCGGCCGTGTTCGTGGCGGACCAGGAATGCACCGGCTCCCGCCTGTCATCCATTATCGGCGAACTTGTCAATAACGAAGAAACGCTGGACGCCATGGGTCGCGCCGCGAAAACGCTGGGCCATCCCTTGGCAGCCGAACAGATCGCCGAGACCCTGATGGAGTTGATCTTTGCCCGGAATCGTTAAGCCATTCTCCATGGTAACATGTTCTTCCCCGCGTCGATCCGCTGTCATGGGTTACCGTAAACCGTAACCGTTCACGCCGTTTATCAACCGTCATTGTGAGGGCGCCGCGGGCGACCATGGCAATCGGGGTACCCCAAAAGCACGACCCGAATTAGGGCCAGAAGGAACACCCTGGTCACTTTATCTTCCAGCGCCCCGGAAACGACCAACCCCTGGCCCTGGTGGCAGGCGATGGCCGTGTGCTTTTGCCCGCAGCCGCCCCATGCAACGTTGGGAGCGCTACATGCAGGGCGAATCCATCGGCAGCCTGCTGGCGTGGCTGGAGCGCACGCTGGACCTAACGGGACAGGAAGAAAAGCCCCGGTAAGAACAAGACGCCCATGCCTTCGACCTTTCGAAAATAACCCGTGGGGACATCGAGCGACTCCCGGCGTTTATCCTGAACTGTGAGGTGGACGCGCCCGGCCCTGGTGAACCACCTGGCGGGCATATCCCCGGTGAGGGGGGAATGGCGCAGGCATTCGAGCAGCATGGATAGGCACTCAGATGGACGTTCCAAATGTCCTTTCGAATCGCCTCCACCGCAATGTCGCTTATGCCCCTGAAGGCATTAACGCCTTGCAGTACACCTTCGGGACCATACCGGCAACGACGGGGGGTTTCCCTACAGGTGGCGCAACGGGCCATGCGCCATAGCACACCGACCATGACCGCAAACGTCTACACCCACCTTGGTTGTTGAATGTGGCGGGCGCGGTGGAAAAGCTTCCGACGCTCAAACCCGTGGACACATGTCAGGAAGCGACGGTTCAGGTTGCACGGAAAGTTGCACACTTTTCTGGCGCAGGGGGTCATTGGGCGTCATTTCGTGGCAATTCCGAGGGAGATAAGCAATACAGTGACACAAGCCATACGATAGAGACTTTGGCCAATGTTGACGGGCCTTGTCAACCGATGACAAAGGTGGTGAATGGTCGGGGTGGCCGGATTCGAACCGGCGACCCCCTGCTCCCAAAGCAGGTGCGCTAACCGGACTGCGCCACACCCCGAGCTCCATTGAATGGTATCAGAGGAAGTGCAGGGGGCGCAATGCCAGGAAGTCGCCATCGGACATGTGGAGCCGGATCCTTAGCACCGACAGCGCCCCTGTTCATGCGGGTCTCCTGATTCGCCCTTCGGTGTTATCCGCCATCTTTCTTGCATTTTCGCTGAAAAGCCCGCACTTCCACTTTGGAATTGACTTAGAGTTCCTTTGAAGTGCATACTATTACTGCACACTAAGAATGGAGACAGGAAAATGAAAGCGACCCTTTTGGACATGAGACGAAATCCCAAGAAGATACTCGACGCGATTGCCTGCAACGAAACAGTCACCCTCACCAACCGCGGCAAGCGCATAGCCAGGATCGAACCGATTCGCGATGACAAGCGTCCCCGCGTTTCCGAACACAAGGCATTCGGCATGTGGTCTGATCGCCCCGAGATGAGCAATCCCTCGACATACGTTCGTGAACTTCGAAAGGGGCGTTTCGATGCTCTTTGACACCGACGTGATAATCTGGGCGCTACGCGGAAACAACCGAGCGGCCAAGGTGATCGATCAAGCGGATCGCCTGAAACTCTCCATCGTGAGTTACATGGAATTGCTGCAAGGCGCTCGCGACAAAAAGGATTTGCGTCTGGTGAAAGCCTTCCTGACTGATCTGGGCTTCCATATTGTCCCGCTCTCGGAAAACATTGGGCACCGCGCTTCAATCTACTTGGAGGAATACAGCTTGAAGTCGAACTTGGGCCTTCCCGATGCCTTGATCGCCGCCACGGCCGCAGAAAATGAGATGGTGCTATCCACGGGGAATGCCAAAGATTACCGGACCATCGCCGAAGTCGAACTAAAAGTGTTCCGCCCATAATCCTATCCTTTTGCCTGGATCTTTTTCTTTGCCGCCGATTCATTGCCCGAGTTCTTGAGCAGGTCCGCCGGGATCGTCTGCGGTCCCTTGGGCTGCGTTTCACCCTCGTTGCGGCGCCAGCAGTCCATCGATTACTTGTTCTCTTTGGACATTTTCTTCATCCAGGCCAAGTCCCCGCGATATTGTTCTAAATTTCCCGACTCCGGGACGGGAGTGGCAAGCGCACGGCCACGTCACGCAACGAGGTGTGGACCTGGGACTTCATCCACGACCGCACCGTGGACAGGCGGCAACTGAAGTTCCTCGTCATCCTCGACGAGTTCACGCGCGAGTGCCTGTACCTCGATGTGGCGCGCTCGATGAGGGCCGACGCCGTGCTCGGCGTGCTCTGTGAACGCATGGCGCACCACGGCGTGCCCCAGCATATCCGTTCCGACAACGGCTCGGAATTCATCGCCAGGGAGATGCGGAAATGGCTTGAGAAAGCGGACGTGGAGACGCTCTACATCGCACCCGGTGCCCCCTGGCAAAACGGCTACGCCGAATCCTTCAACAGCCGTCTTCGCCACGAGTTCCTGGAGATGAACTACTTCTACACCTTGGGCGAAGCTCAGCAACTGGCTATGGACTGGAAAGGCCACTACAACGAAACTCGCCCCCATACCTCACTGGGCAACCAGACCCCAAGAGAATTCGCCGAGCGTGAAACACCGACATTCTCATAGCGACTGGGCCAAAAACAGGGGGCTTGCCACCGCCCCATATTGATTTTATGGGTGCCGTGGAAGGCCTTGTAGTTGGTGATTTCGATGGTGTGGATTTTCATTTCTTCAGCGCATCCCGGATGGTGTGGACGACTTCGACGCTGTCGAGGGTTTCAATGGCGTTGCGCACCGGGTGGTTAGGGTCATAGAGGCGGTCGAATTCGCGCTGGATGACGGCGAGTTTTTCCTCCTCGCTCATGTCGTCGGTTATGGGTTTCAGCTCGCCTAGATGTGGTAGAATCTCCTTGCCTGCCGCCTTATCTCGTCCGGGAAGTAGAGTTCATAGACCAGGCCGTCGATGAGTTGTTCGAAAAAGGCAGATTCGAGGTTTTTGTCTTTCTTTGTGATCAGAAGTACATATTCAGCCAGTGTCTGAAATGGCTTCTTCCGGTTGTCGGGGATTGTTGGAATAGGCAACTTTTCGACAAACATAGGCTTGTACTCAAAATAGCCACCGTTACGCGTAACACCTAGAGAACGTATATAAAAATCCCCAACGGATGAGTTCAGAATAGCCAACAAGAAACGATCTTTGCTAGCGATTAATGGACTTGGAGCGTTGATATAGAGTACCGCATCAGCCAGCGCAAACTGGCAACTGAGAGCAAGATTGCCCCAAACAATCTTCTCCTTTTCGAGTTCTTCGTAATAGGCGATTTGATCCTGTGTCTCGAACCACTTGTTCCCCGTCTTTTTGCGGCTCTTGATAATTTTCCCCTGCTCGTCCCGTCCGATCACTTCCCCAGTTTGATACAGTTTTTTGCCGAAAGTTTTCAGGTAATCCCGAACCGCCGAAAAATCGTCTATATACAAATTAAGGGCTGGAAAAGTCGCTATCAGCCACAGATCCGCGAAATCGACGCGGTAGCGCTTGATGTCCCGGCCCCGGAGAATGGGCTTGATGATCTCCGCGCTCTTCGGGTCGGCGGCGATCAACTCATCCTTCTTTTTGCCGTCGATGATGAACGCCTCGTTGAGTCCTGTTTTTATGCCGTAATTGATAGAAACATCCCACTCCCTGAGCGGCGTGCCGATCGCCTCGATGCGTTTTTTGATCTCGTATTCCGCTTTTTTGCAAATCACCCAGCTCTCACCATTGAGATCATCCAATTCAATATGATGATTGTTTACGAATACGTTCAGTGGTGTGGTGCGTGTGAAGGAATTGTCTATCAGACAGGCTTCTGCGCCACCGCTCCGTTTCTGTTTTCGGAACAGCAGCACATTGGTATCCACGGTGGCGGTTTCAAAGACCTGAAAGCTGGAGAAATCTATGAGGGTCAGGGGTTGAGTTTCGTGGCTGAAAAACTCCCGCAACTTTTTACCGTAGGCGGCCCGCATCCACTTATTGGAGGTGATGAAGGCCAGCACGCCGCCGTCGCGAAGAATACAGTGGCCCTTTTCGTAAAACAGGCAGTAGATATCGCCGGTTTTGGCAAAGGTCTTGTACTGTTGCGCTTCCCAGTCCTTTTGAATCTGCCGACCGGAAAACCTCTGAATCTGCACATACGGCGGATTGCCGATGACCACATCGAACCCGTCCTTTTCGTGCCAGACCTCGGAGAACAGCAAGCGGAAATCGAAGCTGACCTGATATCCAAATACCTGCCTGGAGTTGGCAAATCGCTGCTGGATTGCACAATCAATTTCAGTCTTGATCCTTGCTTTCTGATCTTGATCCGTTTCTTCAAAAAACTGCTTTTTCAGATCCTCAATCCTCTGAAACGCCGGACTTTGCCAGTTTTCCTGGAAACCAATCAGCGAATCCCCCTGTACAATCTTGTAATCGAGATTGGGTAGGGGCTCGATGGTGTCGTAGCGTTCCTCGTCCACGAGCATGGAGAGCCAGAGGCGCAACCGGGCGATGTCGATGGCCGAGGCATCGATGTCCACGCCGTAGATGCTCTCGCGGATGGCGTGGCGTTTCAAATCGTAGGCGGTCATGTTGTTGCCACTGTGCGGTGCAAGCGCCAGGCGCGCGCCCACAATCTCATGCAGCAATCCCACGGGAAAGGCTCCGGAACCGATGGCCGGGTCGCACATTTTGATATCCGCAAGCGCCTTGTCGATTTCCTTGGCGTGTTCGCGCACGAATTTGGGGAGCTGGAATTTGTAGGTATCGGTCTCTTTGCCCGTTCTCAGCACCCGCTGGTCGTTTTCCAGAGCCAGGTGCCCTTTACGAACCAGAACCTCAAGGTCTTCACGGGGAACACGGATATTTCCCCTGGCTTTTTTCGAAAATGAGCTGTCACCCGTCCTGCCAGGATTCTCGTCATGGGTGTTGAGTGCATTGTCCAGATAATAAATCAGGCTTTCCTGGCACATGTAATGGACGATTTCACGAGGGGTATAGAAGGCGCCCTTCTGCTTCCGCTCGGTGACTTCGAGCATGTTTTCGAAGACCTTGCCCAACATTTCGGGGTCGATGGCCACTTCTTTTTCAAGAGGTTCGTCTTCCTTGATGGTGAAGTTGTAGCGGTCTAGGACGTCGAGAATGCCGGTGCCCTTATCGCCGGTCTTGTTTCTTTCCTTGTTATGGAACCACTCTTGTCCAAGATAGCTTTCTGAAACTTTGAGCTTGACTACGCCCTCCGTCGGTGTTGAAAAATGGTCGCACTCTAACTAACGGCCACCAACACCAACAGGAGGGCAATCTCATGGTACGGACCGCCAGTCTCTTCA